>VXZL01000042.1:6479-12333 GCA_009845505.1 Candidatus Poribacteria bacterium
AAGCCGTGGAAGAAAGCAACTGCTGGACACGGCGCGTCACAACCTGTTGGTGAATGCAGTATCCCGTTTATCTGTTGGTCTTGATTGTAAAATACGATCGGTCTTTCCATTTTTGCTCCTTTTACCTTGACATTAAAACTTATTTATGGTAAACTTATCATATAATAACTTTTTATTTTCGTATGGTAAACGTTTATGGCGTTGAAATCAATCGGCTTGCAGATACCAAATCTATTGCGGGACTTATGTGAAACAGGAATCGTTTTCCTGTATCCTGCGAAATGCCGCGTTTGTGAGGCATTTCTTGAGGTTACGTCCATCCCTTATATCTGTGCCGACTGCTGGCACGATGTTCAATTCCTTGAACCGCCTTGGTGCGATATATGCGGCACACCCGATGTGAGAGGACTCTGTGATGAATGCGCCACTGCCCCACCGCGCTATGGCAAATTAAGGTCTATTGCATTCTACCAGACAACACTCCAAGACGCAATACATCTTTTTAAATTTGAAAAAAAGCAGGTATTTGCGGAACACCTGATTCATCTGATAAACGCACATATACCTATTGACTGTTGTATTGCAGACTATGACTTTATTCTACCTGTGCCGATTCATAAGAAACGGCTCCGAGAACGCGGCTTCAATCAGGCAACGCTACTTGCTAAAGGCATTGCGCAAACGGAAGGCGTGCCGATTCTCACAGACACATTAGTTCGACACCGCCATACAGTCGCGCAAAGCAGTTTGGGTATGGAGGCTCGCCAACACAATATTACGGGTGCTTTTGAAGTCCCGAACCCAGAGGTTATTCGGGACAAACGCATCTTAATCGTCGACGATGTTTTCACAACGGGTGCCACCATTCGTGAAGCCGTCAACGAGTTATGGAAAGCCGATCCCGCTGAGGTCGATGTGCTAACATTGGCGAGGACTTTAAATGCGTGATTTACACAGATAAGTCTGTGGTGACGCTGTTGGCATTGCCGGTTTCATGGCAAAATCATGAAACTTTTTCATTATGTATTACGTTTTATACGATGTTCACGTTGCAGTGAGGTTTGTAGACACGCTTTTACCTTAAAGAACACACTTTATGCCTAAAAGTTGTGCCTTAGAAACTACTTATCACTGGAATAATCCCTTAAACCTATAGTTCGGAGGTTAAACCTTTGCACTTAAATAGCATCAAAATTCGCGGTTTCAAGAGTTTCGCCGAAGAAGTTGAATTGGTCCTCGAACCCGGTATCACGACCATTGTCGGACCCAACGGTTGTGGAAAGAGCAACGTTTCCGATGCAATTCGGTGGGTACTTGGGGAACAGAGTGCTCGCTCTCTTCGGTGTGCTTCTATGCGTGACCTACTTTTCAACGGCGGTGCCAACTTCGCACCGGCACAGCGGACAGAGGTAGCATTATGTTTTTCAAATAATGGTTCAGGAAACGCGGATACCTTACCCCAGGATGCTCCTGCTAAAGTCGCCTTCGCATCTCCAGAAATTGAGGTCTCTCGACATCTCACCCGCGAGGGTGAAAGCCGCTATCTCATCAATCAAAATCCTTGTCGCCTCCGCGACATCAGCGAACTCTTCATGGATACTGGCATTGGTGTTGATGCGTATTCCGTCATGGAGCAGAGCAAGATTGACTTGATTCTGAACGTCCGCCCCGAAGATCGCCGATTTCTATTCGATGAGGTCGCTGGCATTACGAAATATAAACACCGAAAAAAGACCGCACTCCGAAAACTCGAACAGACCGAACAAAATCTCGTTCGTATCAACGATGTCATTCAGGAATTGCAACGCGAGACGGAATCACTCAAGGAACAGGCTGAGCAGGCGCGGCATTACAACGCACAACAAGCGCAGTTGAAGCAATTTGAATTAGACCTCGCGCATAGGGAATATGATAAACTCCGCACGGATTATCTCCAGGCACAAACCGACTTAGATGAGATTTTAAGTGCCACCACCGATGCCTCTGAACAGCTGAAAGCCGCTGAGGAGCATATTGAGAACGCCACACATCGACAGTCCGAATTAGATATAGCCATACGGACAGGACAGACCGGGCTTCGCGAGATTGAAACGAAAATTGAACAGATTGAGCGTCAGATTGTCCTTCACAAAGAGAGGCAGCTCAATATCCAACAGCAACGACAACGGGCACTCCAGGCTCTTGAGACTTTAAAGGCACAGCACACGGGCGTTCTCAACCAGCAAAAACAGCGAACCCAAGAACATCAAAAACTCGAAGCGTCTTTCAAGATAGAGGAGAGTCGCTTGGCAGCACGTCAGCAGCTGCTGACGCAGCTGGCTGAACGTATCAATGCTTCTAAGGAATCTGTACGGGAAGCACAAACCGTTTTAGGTGAGGCGACAACTGAATTAGCGATGTGTGAACGCAAACGCTTGACGATCGAACATGAGTTGACCAGTAGAGAGGGCAACCTCAACCGCCTCAAAGAAAACGCTGACGTGTTGACAGCTGAACTCAAGACCGCTACTGACACCCACACTGAAGTTCAGCGGGCTGAAACACAATTAAAGGCGGAACTCGTTCAGATTGAGACCAAGCGGGATCAGGTCGAGATGGAGCTCGGCGAAAATCAGGACGCACTCCGTAAAGTTGAGGCTGAAATCAGCGGTTTACAGAATACACTCGGGAGTAGCGTCTCTCGATTGAAATCGCTCCAAGAATTGCAGTCCGCTTATGAAGGCTATTACATCGGCGTTCGGGCGATAATGCAAGCGAAAAACCACTATCCCGATCAATTTCGTGGGGTCTGTGGTGTTGTTGCCGAACTGCTCACGATGGACACCGAGTATGAAGTCGCCATAGAGGTCGCTCTGGGGAGTGCTGTCCAGAATGTTATCACTGAGACTGCTGAAGATGCCCAAAAAGGGGTCGCTTTCCTTAAGAAACATCGAGCCGGTAGGGTGACATTCCTCCCACTCGATATTTTGCGCAGACGCAGATTTCAGGATGATAAACTGCTTTATCAACCCGGTGTTATCGGTATTGCCGAAGAATTAATTGATTACGACCGTAAATATGAAGTTGCTATGCAGCATCTATTGGGGAATACCCTCGTTATCGAAGATTTAGATGCTGCGATCGCACTCACCCGTCGATTCCGTCCAACCGCACGTCTCGTCACCTTAGATGGGGAACTCATTAATACTTCAGGTGCCATCACCGGTGGTCACACAAATCAGCAAAAAGGTGGCCTACTGAGTCGCGCGCGTGAACTTGAGGAACTCGAAGACAAGATTGGGCGGTTGACCCAGACAAACAATAGGAAAACTCAGACGCGTAAAGCTTATGCGGCAAAAATAGCGAACTTGCAAAAAACTCGGCAGACACTCACTGCTCGGTGGCAAGATAAACGCGTTGAAAAAGCATCCTTAACTAAGGATATGGAGCAGGCGAATCTGCAGGTTACCCGGCTTAAGCAACAACTCTCAGAAGTCGAATCTGAAAACCGGATGTTGAGCCAAGCGATGGCAGTTTCACGCGAAGAACAAGAGACGCTTGCGGCTGACATCGCAAAACTCACCCAAAAGACCAAGCGGACGCAACGCTGGATTGAGCGCATGTCCGAGCAGATTGAGAGTGAGGACCGGAAACGCGCTGAAGTCGCGGATACCTGTCAGGAGATGGAAGTCTTCTTGGCGGGACAGCGTCAGCGGTTGCAAGGCTTGGCATCTGAAATTCAGTCGCTTGACGAGACGCAACAGCGGACAACAAAGGAGATGGCGGAACAGCAAGCACTTATCGACTCCGATGAACAGACCCGGATTGATCTCAGCGAACAGGTTGCCACAGCGCAACGCGAATTCCTCCGTTTGGAGGGAGATCGTGCTGAGGCTGAAGCGCACGTTGAGCAACTTACTGAAGAGCGCGAAACCCTTCTCCAAGAGGTAACCCTCCTGCAAAAGGAGATGCGCGCAACCCGCAGAAAGTTTGAGCAACAGAACCGCGCACGCCATAAACTTGAAGTCACAACCACACAATTGGAGATGCGCATAAAGTCTGTCTCAACCCGCATCCACGATAAATATCAGGTCTCCATTGATTCACTACCGCCACTAATGAATGATGAACAGGCGATGGACGAAATTGATCTCTTGGATAACATTGAAAAGTTGAAAGCAGAACTCACAGCAATGGGTGCCGTGAATCTCAAGGCGATTGAGGCGTACGAGGAACACAAGAAACGTCACGATTTTCTTGACGCGCAACGCGAGGATCTCCAGCAGTCCATTCAATCCACCTATCAGGCAATTCAGAAGATTAACCAGACCTCAAGAGAGGTATTTCTTGAGACCTTTGAGAAGGTACAGACCAACTTCCAAGAAGTGTTTACACAACTCTTCGGCGGTGGTGAAACCGAGTTGTTGCTAACGGATCCGTCCAATATGCTTGATTCAGGCATTGATATTATTGCGCGTCCACCGGGCAAACGTCCACAGAGCATCACGCAGCTTTCGGGTGGAGAACGTTCACTCGTCGCAATTGGATTGCTCTTTGCCGTCTTCAAAATCAAGCCGAGTCCTTTCTGTGTGCTTGATGAAGTGGATGCTGCCCTTGACGAAGCAAATGTACTCCGATTTGCCAATCTCATTCGAGCCTACACTGAGAATACACAGTTTGTGATTATCACGCACAACCGTCGCACGATGGAAATCGCTGATGCGATGTACGGCGTGACGATGGAGCAAGCCGGTATCTCAAAGATTGTCTCTGCCAAGTTTGCCGAGTAATCGCTCTACATCGGGGTTACAAACCCCTCCTACAGGGTATGGACAAACTGAATCGGAATCACCTCACAATTCTGCCGCTTTCTAAACGCCGACACAAAATGACGGTGGCAGATGTCTATGCCCTGGATGCTGAGACCCCACCCCCTGATAATCCGAGACTCTCTGTTGTTGCTGATCGAATTGCGAAGGCACACCGCGATGGAAGGCAAGTCATCTGGATGATGGGGGCGCATGTTATGCGGCGCGGCAACTCCCGATTCATCATCGACTTGATGGAACGCGGTATCCTCACACACCTTGCTACCAACGGCGCGTGTGCCATTCACGATTTTGAACTCGCACACGTCGGTGCTACGCTTGAGGATGTCGAAGACTACATCTATGACGGTAAATTCGGCAATTGGGAGGAGACCGGACGCTACCTGAACGAAGCGATTGTTCGTGGGTATCAAGATAAAATCGGGTTTGGGGAAGCAATCGGTAGGTTAATCGAGGAAGGCGAGATGGACATCGCTTTTCCGCACCGCGGTGTGAGTATGTTCGCCGCTGCCTATCGACTCGGCGTGCGGTTTACGGTTCACAAAGGCATCGGGTTTGACATTATTGACCAACACCCTGCTGCCGATTACGCCGCAATGGGATGGACAACGGGTGAGGATTTTCTCCGTTTTGCCCAGAGCGTGTCGCAATTGGAAGGTGGCGTTTTTCTTAATTTAGGCTCCGCTGTCATGGGACCCGAAGTCTATCTCAAAAGTCTCTCCATGGCACGAAACATCGCCTCCCAGCGCGGTGAAGAGATCCGGCATTTCACGACCGCAAACTTCGATATTATCGACTTTCCCGACTTTCGAGATGAAGGGTTGCCTACCGATGCGCACTACTACCACCGCCCGAAAAAGACCATTCTCATCCGCACTGTCAAAGATGGGGGTGAGGGTTACCACATCTCCGGCGATTTCTCAGTGACCGTCCCACAGTTATACCGTCTGGTGATCGCGTCTCTGTAGAGAGTCGTGTTTGTTAGATAGTTACCACCCCATTTAAAAAGACAATTCTCTTGTGGCATTTTGGAATAAACTTTCCAG
>VXZL01000260.1:0-5750 GCA_009845505.1 Candidatus Poribacteria bacterium
TTTAGAGCCTCGTCTTTTTCAAATCTTTCAGAACAAGCGCGCATCCATTCCTCCGCCATGCCATCTTCATACGGGTGCGGCATGTTGGGTAATGTTGATGCAACGTCGTAGTCGCCAGCAAGGTTTTGCACATCAGCTGCGTCTTCAAGTGTAAACGATCGCAATAGCAATCTCTCCGTAAGAAGAGGTGGCGCGGTTCTCATTTTCTCTAAACTCACATTTTAGTATACGGTATTGGATTGTATCTTCAAAAAAATCTTAATTCTCCGGACGCATCTGCGGGAATAGGATGACATCTCTGATGGAGTACTGGTTCGTCAGTAACATCGTCAGTCGGTCAATTCCGATACCGAGTCCGCCTGTTGGGGGCATACCGTACTCCAAAGCGCGTAGATAGTCCTCGTCTACCATGAAGGCTTCGTCGTCACCCGCCTCTAAATTGCTTGCCTGCTCAAGGAAACGTTGCCGTTGATCGATAGGATCGTTAAGTTCACTAAAAGCGTTTACGACTTCCATGCCACAGATAAAGCATTCAAAACGTTCGACGAACGCTGGGTCTTCGGGTTTCTTTTTTGCGAAGGGTGAGACCTCAATGGGGTAATCTGTGATAAATGTCGGCTGAATCAGTTTTGATTCCGCGAATGTGTCAAAGAGTTCAGCGATAATTTCGCCCTTCGTCTCGTCTCCCGCTAAGTTGTTGACACCGGCGTTTACTGCTTCTTTGTATAATTCGTCTGCTGATAAGGGAACCGGATCAATGCCACTGTGTTCTCGTACAGCATCAACCATACGCAGTCTCCGCCAAGGCGGTGTAAAGTCGAGTTCATACTCTTGATAGGGAATCTTCATTGTCCCGTGAATTGTTTTTGCTGTCTCTGCGATTAACGTTTCAGTTAATTCCATTATCTGGTGATAATCGGCGTAGGCTTGGTAGAGTTCAAGCATTGTAAATTCGGGATTATGATCCCTATCCATACCTTCGTTTCGGAAGTCGCGCGAGAACTCATAAACCCGTTCAAAACCGCCGACGATCAGACGCTTGAGGTATAGTTCATTTGCAATCCGTAAGTAAAGCGATTGTTCCAACGTGTTGTGATATGTGGTAAAGGGACGAGCATTCGCGCCGCCGTAAATCGGTTGAAGGACGGGTGTTTCGACTTCAATAAAATTTTGCGCATTCAGCATGTCGCGGATCGCCTGAACGATTTGTGTCCTCTTGAGGAAAACGTCCTTGACTTCAGGATTCATGATGAGGTCGGCGTAGCGTTGTCTATAGCGTGTCTGTTTATCTTGTAAGCCGTGCCATTTTTCTGGGAGCGGTCGAATGGATTTTGAGAGGAGTTGGACGGCATCAGCAAGCACAGTGAGTTCCCGAGTCCGCGTTCGGAAAACCGTCCCTTCAACCCCGATAATGTCTCCGCTATCGAAGCGTCGGTAGATGATGTACGGGGCCGCTCCAATTTTGTCGCGTCGGACGTAAATTTGGATTTTGCCTTCACCGTCTTGAAGGTGCGCGAAACTGCTTTTCCCGTGGTCCCGCTTCGTCATAATCCTGCCTGCAATTCGGACTGTTTTGGTCTCATCGGGGGTCTCTTGGACATCATCAAAATCTTTATGGATTTCGACTGTCGAATGTGTCGGTTCGTACTTATGTGGATACGGCTCTACACCCAATTCTCGAATCTCGTTCAGTTTCTGGCGACGTTGCTGAATTAAGTCCTTTGTTTCTTCCACGATTCACCTCTTTTTTTCTACGTATTAGAGGGTCTTGCCCAGATATTTGCTTTATAGTAATTATACTTCACTTTGGCGCATAAAGCAACCTAAAATAGCGAATAGCGAACCGCAGACCGCTTTTAGTTAATAGTTGTTGGTTAATAGTTTTTAGTTAAGAGCTGTCTTTTAAGAAGGAACAGTCAACTTGAGTTTGGAGTACTCAAAGAAGGCGTGAATTATTCACACGAACCTCTTAACCAACAACTAACTCCTAACATGTGCCTTCATTTTCAGATAGGCTTCGATGAATGCATCCAAAGCCCCATCTAATACAGCGTTAACGTTCCCGGTTTCGACGTTCGTGCGTAAATCCTTGACGCGTTGATACGGATGTAGCACGTAAGACCGGATTTGACTTCCAAAGTCAATATTGAGACGTTCGCTGCGCTGTTTTGAAAGTTCTGCTTCGCGTTCTGCCCTGTATTTTTCATGAAGGCGCGAACGGAGCAGTTTCATTGCGATCTCTCGGTTTTTGTGCTGAGAACGCTCGTTCTGGCACTGGACAATAATCCCAGTAGGCTTATGTGTAATCCGAACGGCTGAGTCTGTGACGTTGACGTGCTGTCCACCTGCACCACTTGCCCGATAGAAGTCTATTCGGAGGTCTTCTGTTTGAATATCGACTTCGACAGAATCGTCGATTTCAGGCATAACGTCGATAGCAGCAAAAGAGGTATGTCGGCGTTTGTTGAAGTCGTAGGGGGACAATCGGACGAGCCTATGTACGCCGGATTCAGCCTGTAGGTAGCCGTAGGCTGAGGGACCTTTAACGAGGATGGTCGCGCTTTTGATACCGGCTTCATCTCCAGCGGCGAGATCGACGATCTCCGTCTGATAGCTACGTTGGTCGCACCAGCGGAGGTACATCCGCATCAGCATGCCTGCCCAGTCTTGTGCGTCAATGCCCCCCGCCCCAGAGTGTATGTTGAGAATTGCGTTATTCTCGTCAAACTCACCCGTTAGCATTAATTGGAGTTCCATCTGCTCAAGCTGACTTGCGATACCCTCTAATCCATCTGCAATTTCGGTATGTAGACTGGCATCGTTTTCTTCGCTCGCAAGTTCGAGTAGGATTTGGATGTCTTCAATTTTGAGATTGAGTGCTTCGTAAGCACCGATTTTATCTCGGAGGACAGAGATCCGTTGGTTAACTTCTTGGACCCGTTGGGTATTGCCCCAAAAATCTGGCGCGGCGGTTGCTTCTTCGAGTTCAGTTAATTCTTTTCGTTTTTCTGCCAGGTCAAAGATAACCTCCGATTTCTAAGAGGCGGGTATGCATCTCTTCAACCTGTGTTTGTAAATCTACAAGCATGTTGCTCCTCGTGAGTCGTTAGGCATCTCTACGGCGGAATCGGAGGACGATTTGACTGCCGAACCATCCAATACAGATGATTGCGCAAAGCATCGGAAACCAATCGCCATAGTGAGTATAAAGTGTATATTTATGCGCTGAAGATGAAAGAAGTGGAACGGATGCCATAACTACCTGTTGCGTCGTGCCTGGTGTTATTGAAGGAGTCGTTATCCTACCGAACCGATCTACGACGCATGTAAATCCACCATTCGCACAACGGAATACCGTGATTCGGTTCTCAACGGCGCGAAAGGGTGTCATCGACAAGTGCAGTTCAGGGAAAGCGGTTCCTTTGAACCAAGCATCGTTTGTGAAGATTCCCATCACTTGCGCGCCTTTTTGGACGGGTCTACGAAATTCGTCTGGAAATACCGACTCAAAACAGATCGAAGCACCAATTTCTATTTTTTCATCTCCTGTATTGTTTTTAACGTTAAACACCGGTAAAAGGTTTACTGATTTTCCGTGAGCGAAGGGTTTAAATTGGATGAAGTTCGGAATGAAGTCAGGGAGAAGATCTG
This sequence comes from Candidatus Poribacteria bacterium, assembly GCA_009845505.1. GTDB lineage: Bacteria > Poribacteria > WGA-4E > WGA-4E > WGA-3G > WGA-3G. The sequence continues at coordinate 3,652 of VXZL01000260.1, forward strand.
TGAGTGGCACATATTCGCCAAATGGAACGAGGTGCATCTTCGCGTATCCGCCGGTTATCTTTCCATCTGGGGCTATTGACAAAACTCGGTTGTATATGTTGGCATCCTTCTCTTTCTCTGTAGCGCGTCTGTAAAACTTACCTATTGTCTCATGTGTTTCGTCGCCTTCACTGGCTGTCCCGATGAGTATTGGGGTTGCTATATCGCGAAGCATTAGGAGGAATCTTCTATAGTAGGTGGGCCACTCGCCTGTCAGTGCTTCGCTTCTTATGGCTGTTTCGGGCCACACAATGAGATCCGGATTTTCCTGACCTGCTATATGTGTTAGGTTGATATAGCGTTGCAATATCTGTGGAAATTGACGGATATCCCATTTCTCAAGTTGTGAGATATTGCCGGGGATGAGTGCGATGTTTAAAGTTTGGGAGGTTTCAGAAGCAGTGATGTCCGAATCTCTGTCTATAGAGGATGCATCTCGGAGTTGAAAGGCACCGTAACCAAAGCAGAGCAGCGTCAAAATTAGCGGTAGAACTAAGGCGGGTATCTCCTGTCGCCACCGATGGCGGTTACAAAGCATCGTGGCAATACCGGCGTTGAAAAACACGATAACGAAACTGATGCCGTGTACACCAACAAGCGAAGCGATTTGTATACCAAGTGGGTTGTTCCATTGCGAGTAACCGATGCTGCCCCAAGGGAATCCTGTCATTAACCAACTCCGCACCCATTCGAGTGCCGTCCAGATAGCGGCTGCTGCGACTGGAAACAGTAGACCCGAACGCCACGGCACGATTCGCATCAGGACCGGAAAAACAGCGAAGTAGAGGGCAGTGTAACCCACGAGGAGCAGGTAACCGACCATCGTGGCGAAGATGTTCGCATACGGGTAGAGAAGAGCAATAGCGGTAAGCAATCCGCCGAAGAATAGAAAACCCGTGAGGTAACCGATCCAGAAAGCCGATTTTCCATTCGCGGTATCCCTGAAGGCGATGAAAAATGGTACAAGCGCAACCCAAGCGAACGGGAAAAGGTTGGCATTGGGGAAACTGAGAAATAGCAGGATTGCTGAGAGTGCCGCCAGCATCCAGGGCTGATGACGTTTCAGAAAGTTTTCCGTGGGAGTGTCCTCCATTAAGTGGCGGTTCGCGATTCGCGGTTTGCTATTAAAAAAGATCTGTTTTCAGCAAATGGGAGACTTTGATAAATACAATGCGTTCAGTGTCTCCTTCGACATCACGGTTGTCATTGTAGACGATAAAGAAATTGCTTTCAGGACGATATTCATAAGCAAAGAGTGCGAAGACTCGGCGTTCTTCTTCGATGGTAAATTCCGCACTTGCCCTTGCGTACATACGCTGTGCGAACTGGTAATTCACGACCAAACGTTGCGTCCATTCCGTCAGCTGCCATACTGTTGCATCTGGTTCCCTTTCATGGAGTCTTTGCAAAATGAGCTCAAAACTGAGTTTGGCAGTTGGTCGGATGGTAATTTCCGGTCGGATAAAGAAGATGTTTTTGTCATTACGTAGACCGAAGTTACCGGTGTTTCGGATTTGCACGTATTTCGGTGGAAACCATCCGACGAAGAAACGGGCGGTTCTGTCCTCATAGAGTTGGTCATCGTCGTCGTCAATGTGATTGTACCATTCAGGTCCGATAAGGAAAAAGAAATCGTAGATCCCGAAAAGTCCACTAAAACCCGCCCTGTGATTCGTGAGTTCGCCTGCGTGGTTGACGAGGCGTTCGTATTCGACTTCACCGCGAAGTCTTTCAACAGCACCTTTGTATTGTTTGTTATAGCGGCTTCTGATAATCACGCCACGTCTATCTACGCGTGGGACGAAACCGGTTTCGGGATTAAAATGCTCACCGATGTCTGCATAGATAGCATCTATTGAGAACACATTCGTCCGTCGTGCGAGTTGCACAAAGATAAGATCGTCAGCAGTGCTCTCTGGCATGTCGAGTCCACCGGCTTTCCATTCTCTTGCGTATTCCAGATTAAGGCTTGTAGCAGCAGGGAGTTGAATGCGTGCGTCAAGTCCTCCCGCTCGGTCATACGTGCCACCGCGTTGTTTGTTAACGCCTAAGAACCCGAC
>VXZL01000260.1:5760-12318 GCA_009845505.1 Candidatus Poribacteria bacterium
GTCAGCGAGTGGCAGTTCGCCAGTGTCTACCTCTTTCTCTGAGTCTTCTGGTCCCGCGACGGCACCCATGAAAGCGATGTTGTATTTGTTGTATTTTCCAATAACTTTTCCACCACCGAGTAAGTTTTCAACCCGTCGGCTGTAGAATAGATCCAGAGGCATCTGAAAGAGTTCGTTGCCTTCAAGGAAAAATGGGCGTTTTTCTGGGAAACGCAGCGGGATGTCCGTAAGGTTTACGAGATCCGGATCCGCCTCAATTTGCGCGAAGTCTGGATTTAAGGTCAAATCAATTGTGAAGTCTGCGATGGGGTACCGAAGGTCTAACCCAGCGTCTGGTTGCAGTGCGGTGGTTGTTTCACCTTCAACGGGGTGCCGCACTTGTGGTCTGAGCGTGGCGTAAGGTTTGAACTTCACGGGTCGTTTTGTAACGAGATCTGCAATTGGTAAGTCGGTGAGTTGCCCGAATCTTGACACAGCATATTGGCGTTCTCCGATATCTGCCCACGTCTGTTCTTCTGCTGGGACTTCATCGTTGCGCCAGAAGTTGATGCCCCAAGTTGCCGTGTCCATCCCTTTTGGGAATCGGAGTTCGGCAAACGGGATAGCGAATTCTGCTGTCCACTTATCTGTTTCTTCGCTGGCTTGACCTTGCCAATCGCAATCCCACGAAATGGCGGTACCAATCATAGACTGCCCCGTGCGCCGATTTGACCCCTCATTAATGAGTCTCCGATCGGTTTGTGTCCCGAGAGGGTTCAAGGCAAAGGCGTAGCAGTTCCTGCCATCAAGGAAGGTGTCGATGAGGACCTCGACATGGTCATCGGAGAAGAAAAAGGAATCGCGTCGTGTTAGGTTCGCAGCGAGCCGACTCATGTCGGTTTTGAAACATTCAAATGCGATATAGAGATTATTCGCATCGTAGGCAACGTAGATGGTGGTTGGCTGCGTTGCAAGTTCTCCACGCTGCGGTTCAAATTGGAGCAATTCACCAGTCTTGGCACTCTTTTGCCAGCAGCGGTCATCCAATTTTCCATCGATTTTTGGAGGTGTTTCAATACGGACGGCTTTAATCGTTCGGTTCGTCTGGATTTCGGGGACATCATTATTTGTGTCAGCAGGCGATACCCGAAGATTCCACAAACAGAGGACGAGGTAGGCTGCTAATATTAGATATGGGCGGGCAAGTCGTGCCCTAATTGTTCGCATTGGTTTATGTCTTGAGTGCCTCCTTTTGCTATCGGTCTATTTTACGATTTTAGCAGAGAATGGTTTTTCTGTCAAGGCGAAAAAGTGAGCGTTTATCTTCATTTTAGGCAGAAACCCTTCGAGTGAAAGCACTTTTCGGTATTCTGTGCTAATCTTCTGATCTGCCGATGTAAACCGAATTAAATGGATTTGCGTTTCTATAGCCAATTGCGTTATCATATTAAGTGTTGAACGCGTAAAAATAAAATTAAACAAAGAGGAGCTATAGTTCAGTGGGCTGTTTTAGACGCAAAATCTTCATATTACTTTTATTGACTGCCATTTTTCTGCCAGTCGCCGCATTGGCTGGACCTGGACGGACAGGTGCGCAAATCTTGAACCTTGGCGGCGGGGCACGGGCACGGGCACTCGGAGATGCTTTTTCTGCGATGTCTGGTGATGTGACGACATCGCTCTGGAATCCGAGTGGGCTTGCCGATATGCCTGAGAGCAAACTCCGCTCCGGCAAGGAAGCCGGGCAAGCCTCAATGTTTTATACCGATTACAGCGCGCCTTTCGGAGAGGCAGGCGAAGGCTTATACTATACTTTTATCTCTGGTGCGATGCCTCTCGGAGATATTGGAACTGTCGGGGCAACCCTCCAGATGCAAGGACAGGGGACGATCGCGGTGACATCCGACTCTCCTGACGTTCTGCGTGAGGAGAGTCTCGGCACGAACTTCGCTTTGACATTCTCTTATGCCGATCGGATTACGGAATCCTTATCGGCAGGTATCAACGGCAAGATGATTCGGATGGTCCTTGGCCGCGAAAGCGGTACCTCTTATGCTGTGGATCTCGGTATGCAATACCGCTTTCCTTTCGATCTTATACCCACAACGGTCGGTGCCGCAATCCAGAACGTCGGCCCGGGTATCTCATTTATTGACGAGAACCAAGCGGATCCATTACCTCGATTTTTACGGCTCGGGACTTCGATGAGTCTCTACCAAGATAGGTACAATCACCTCCGCCTTGTTAGTGGTATTACAGCGTATATTGATAAGTTGACAGAAGATGAACATGAATTAGCTGTAGACTTGGACCGACTTAACGCTGAAAGAGAGGAGAAACTTACGTCGGAGCAGTTGCTTTCCGATCGCGGTGTCGGTATCCGTGCATTTGAGTGGCGACATCTTCAGAAGAATCTCGGTTTGGAGTACTGGCTCGGTGGTATATTGGCATTACGGGTCGGTTACAAGTCTGAACCCGGCATTCACTTGCCAGACTGGACAGATCACATTACCGCCGGTATCGGGGTCCAGGTCTATCTATTCAATATCGACTTTACAATCGGACCGAGTTTTGGTCCAAGCCGCGCGCGACTCTATGAAACCACTGCGATCTTCATCTTTTAGAAGGAAAACAACGAAAAGTGAAATTTAAGACCTACATTTTAGTAATCCTGTTGATATTCTATTCAGCATCTGGTGTCTGTTTAGCGTCCGAAGGTTCCCACGCCCAGCTGTTCACGGCTTTCTATTTGGATTCCGCGCTCGGTACGCGTACACTCGCCAATCAATCCCCTGTTACTATGGAGGCGACACAGGGGTTACAACCGCGGAAGTCTCCGAACGAAGCGTTCCTCTACTCCCTGGTCGTTCCCGGCATGGGGCAACTTTATACCGGTGCCAAGCGCGGATACGTTTATCTGGCTGCGGAGGTAGGGCTGCTTACAACCTATTTTATGCTGCGAAACAGTGCTTCAAACACGCGCGAGGATTATCGCGATGTCGTCAGACAGCATGTAATTTTTGACGGTCCTGGCTCCTTTGAGGATTGGGACCCGATTGAAGATTTTGAACACGCGACGCAATATGAGAATTGGGACCACGTTTACGATTCAGAGGAGACTCGAAAGCGCACTGGCAAATGGTACTGGGACGATGCGAAATCGTTTAAAGATGAAGCCGATGTAGACATAGAGTTTGATTCGCCGCATCGCTTGGCGGCTTTCGACTTACGGCAGCAAGCCAACGACACCTTTCAACTTGCCCGTACAGTGTTAGGCATGGCGATCCTCAACCACGTCGTCAGTGCTGTGGAAGCGCGCATTACAACGAAACGTATCAATACGCGCTTGCAAAACACGCCAACGCAAACAAAAGCGGGAGCGTTTGAGATAGATGTCCAAACTGACATATCGGCGCGGACACTCGCGGGGGTGCTTGTCCTGCGAAAAAGATTTTAAAGGAGAAACCTATGCCATCAGAGATACCACAACTTTTAGAAGATCTCAATTCGGTTACTGCGATTCCCATTATTCCTTTCAAAGACGGCAAAATTGATTACACTGGACATGCGAAAAATGTTGACTATTTGATGCGCAATAACTATCTCGATCAGGGACGAAAGCGCGTCATCGCTATTGCTGGAACAAGCCTCATCCATCACATTAGTGAGACGGAACAACTCCGATTGATTGACAAAACTGGACAGCAAATAGGAGATGACGGTATCCTCATGTCTGGCATTGTCCCAAACCCTATCCGCCAAGCCGGTCAACTCATTGAAGCACAGAGCGAACTCCAAAGGCCACCGGATGTGTATCTGCTCATGCCGTTAACGGGTGTCTCGAATCCAGAAGGGATTTATGACGCGTACATGAAGTTCGGTGAGACGTATGGTGCTGCTTGTGGTGCGCGTTTTCTCTATTATTTCCGTCAGAAACGCGATCTCTCCGCCGTTATCCGCCTACTCAACGATTCTCCACATTTCGTCGGTGTGAAGATTGGAACGGGTGAAGAAGATGTCCAAGCACTCATAGAGGGTGTTGGCGACAGTGGGATTGTGATGTGGGGTATTGGGGACAGATGCACGCGTCCGGCACAGTTGGGAACGAAAGGACATACCTCTGGTATTGCGGTCGCCTTTGCGCGTGCCTCGGATGAGATTAACAATGCCCAACGGCGTGGGGATTATGAAACCTCGGCACGCATTGAAGCCGACATCGCACCGCTTGAAGAAATCCGTTTCATGAACGAACGCGTCTACAATTACTCCGCTGTCGTTGAAGTGATGCTCCTCAGTGGTTTTGACGATATTGAGGCGGGGGCTGGTGGTCCGTTTAATCCTCGCGTTCCGTCTGAAATTCAGGAACAACTCCGCAAAGTGATGCCAGACTTAAAGCCGTATCATTAGGGACAAGGAACATGTCTTTTGATAGTTTAGCCCTCCGCCATGTAGTTCATGAGCTCCGCGATGCGCTTGTAGGCACGACGATTCGCCACATTGAACAGGCGAATGCGGACACCTTTTCGTTCAAGGTCGGTCGCGGGGCAGAAACGCATTGGCTGACCTTATCGGCGAATTCACTGCATGCCCGGGCACATCTTATTGAGAAACCGCCCCCTGGGCAGAAGCAGTCCTATCTCGCAGATTTCCTTGCAACGCATCTCAGGCGTGGCACAATCACTGCGATTGAGCAACTCGGTTGGGATCGGATACTTAAGATAACCGTTCAACCTGTCTCCGATGACCCTATCCAACCCTCTCCAAAAGCCCTTATCGCAGAATTCATGGGCAAATATAGCAACATCATCCTCATCGATACAGCAGACGATCGGATTTTGGAAAGTTTCAAGCGCATTGATGAGACAATGAGTCGGCATCGCGAGATTTTGCCGGGTGAGACCTACACCTTACCGCCGCAACAGAAGAAGGCAGATCCGCTAACGTTAGACGAGACGGCGTTGACTGAACTCGTCGGTGGGCAGGAACAGGTGGGTTGGCGGCAGCTTTTTAATAAGATTGATGGTTTCAGTCCGACGCTCGCAAAAGAGGTTGTCGCACGGGCAACGGATGCGGGACTCTGGGCTGCCTATCAGCAGGTTATTGCTTATTTCGATTCTGAGCATGCCACACCACAACTGTTGATGGATAGTAGGGAACCGGTTGCAGCGGCACCGCTGCCGTTATATCAATTCCCGCACGCCTCCTGCCAACCCTTTGACACAATGAGCGAGGCACTCAGTGCATATTACGGTGCAATTACACTGAAGGCGCAGATGGATTCGGAACGGCGTGCCCTCACACAGGCGTTGAAGAGACAAGGGAACCTACGCCAACGGAAAGCGGATGGACTTTGTAAGGATTTAGAACGCGCCGAAAAATCTGAAGATTATCGCATTCAGGGTGAATTGCTTTTTGCCAATTTACATGCTATTACCCGTGGACAAACAGAGGTCGAATTGCAAAACTATTACAGTCCTGAACTGGAGATGCTATCAATTCCACTCAATCCTGAACAGACACCTTCCGACAATGCACAAGCCTATTTCAAGAAATACACGAAGGCGAAACGCGGACGCTCGCGTATCCTGCAGTTAATTTCGGACCTGGAGGCGGAACAAGAGACGCTCCGGCTTTATGCTTCCAAATTGGAGGATGCTGACACTTTAAAAGCATTGCAGCAGCTGCGCCTCGAGTTTGTTAAAAACGGCTATATTAAGGCATCCCAGCATGGGAAACAGAAACAGGATGTCAGTGAAGGTCCCTTCCGAAGATATACCTCTACTAACGGATTTCAGATATATGTTGGTCGGAACAGCCAATCGAACGATCTACTCTTGCGTCAGATTGCCAAACCGCGTGATATGTGGCTCCATGCCAAACAGATTCACGGTTCCCACGTTATCATCCGTAACCCAGAGAACCGACAAGATATTCCGATGCCGACGTTATTGCAGGCAGCGCAACTTGCTGCTTATTACAGCAAAGCGCATCATGCGAGCAACGTGCCTGTTGATTATACATGGGCGCGATATGTGGTGAAGCGTAAGGGGAACGTTGCGGGATATGTGCATTATACGCGCGAAAAGACGTTGTATGTGGAGCCTGCTGTACCGAGGTCGAAAACGTAAAAACCTTGCTTTCTATTGGGATTGTGTCATGATTGAATATGAAGGCTATATCGAGGCTATTGATTTTGATCCAGAGATCGATCTCTTTCATGGAACGGTGATTAATACCAGCGACGTAATCACATTCTATGGGGCATCTGTAACTGAGCTCTGCGAAGAGATGCAGAAGTCAATTGAGGGCTATTTTGAATTCTGCAAAGAGCAAGGGAAGACACCAGAGAAGCCTGCTCAGATAGGTTCAACATAACGGCGGATTCATAGAGAATAGGGAAATTTTGCATGAATGATTTGAGAAACACTATTGCGCATATTCTTGAACACGAGCAACACTTGTCAAATGCTAATGAAGCAACTCTCCAACAATACGTGGTCTTACCGATTCTAAGGGCTTTGGGGTGGGACGATACCAATTTAGCATCAATGGAAGTACTACCAGAATATAAATTTGAAA
>VXZL01000039.1 GCA_009845505.1 Candidatus Poribacteria bacterium
GGTTCAAACTGTCTTGTAGGAGGGGTTTGTAACCCCGACGCATTTCGTAGGAGGGGTTTGTAACCCCGACGCATTTCGCGCTTTGACCAAGCGCATCGGCTAACATCAGTCGCCACGATTCAGTTCAGGAATCACAGACGGCGATGTACCTTGCAACGGATACGGCGCGTCCTTATGTGCCTGCGGATGACGCGCTTCGTGTTCACACAGTGGACAGAACGGTGGAACAGTCTCACTGGGATTGTTCGCACCCGTGAATAATACTTCTCCATGTTTCGGGCAGTTCACCCGAATTTTCTTACATTCTTTCATACTTTATCAAAAACTTCGGTTGTAAAACCCCCTTGCTTTAGCTGGGGGATACACAACCGCCCTTGTGTGTTAGGCCACAGCGTGGCGAGTAAAAAAACTCGACAAATATAGTAAAGTTGTGGTATGATGCTTGTATCAAGTTGGCAGACATGCACAGCGTTACCGCTTGGTAACGTGTCTGCCTACCCACTGTGCAGGGGGTTAAAGACTTGAGACTTAATATACCATGCGAAATACGAAACACAAACTTTTTCACGATAAGACGTTGCGCCACTTGCACGATGATCTGAACATCATCGGCATTCTGCGAAATCACTTCATTGCACTTTCTATGCGATATTACCGCATCTATGGGAAGAGACTTTCGTATGCCAAGATGTCTAAACATTTGACGAAACTCAAGAAACTTGAGAAGTATCAGCATTGGAATATCCCCTATTCGTGGTCTCTGCAAAACATGCTCAAACGTCTGGCAGAGTCCTTTAGGGAAATGAAAACGCTTGGACGTGGACATCCACAATTCAAGTCATGTAAAAAGCACAAAGGCATGACGTTTGACGGTGGGCAGGCACCGCTTGAAAAAGTTTTGGATAAACAGAAACACGAAAGAAACCATCCGACCTACAAAGTTCGCTTGAACGGACGCTACTATCGTTTCGCCTTGCATCGTGAAATCAGCGGCGAAATCACTCAAGTTCAAGTCACACGAGACGCACTCGGAGACATATATGTCACACTCACTGAAGATTACAATGAAGTCATACCTGAACCTAAGACGGGTAAAGTCGAAGGGTTCGATATGGGTATCAAAGACTTCTTGACTGGCAGTGACGGTGAAAGACGTTCTTCTCCAATGTTCTACAAGCAGAACGCTCAGCACTTGGCACAAGCACAACGTGAGTTGTCTCGTAAGGTGAAAGGTTCTAATAACCGAGACCATGCGCGAAAACAAGTTGCGCGTCTCCACAAGAAAACGGAAAACCAAAGAACCGATCATCATTGGAAACTTGCGATAGACCTTTGCAGACAATACGATATTCTGTTCTTTGAAGACCTAAACCTTGAAGGCATGAAACGCCTTTGGGGGAAACAAGTATCCGACCTTGCCTTCGGTGCGTTCATGCAAAAGGTTAAACACCAATCTAAAAAACGTATCAAAAGCGTTCTGAAGATTGGGAGATGGACTCCCACGACAAAGTGCTGTGCTGTTTGTAACCATAAAAACGAAACCTTAACACTCGCAGACCGAAACTGGACGTGTCGAAGTTGTCGGACACATCTTGACCGGGACCAGAACGCTGCGATCAACATTCTTAAGGAAGGGGTAGCTTCCTTTGGGTTAGGTGTTGTAAGTCCTCTTGTTTTGTATAACAAAATCGTAGGCTGTGCCGTTGAAGCCACCAGTCCGCTTCTGTATTCCACAAACGCTTCCGCAGAAAAGATTGCGGAAGCACCCATGCTTTAGCTGGGTGTCTATCACAGCGAGTTATAGAAATATGTTGACACATTAATGGGTACGGAACCCAATCCGGTAGGTGCAAGTTTCCCATAACTGCTGACCACTGACCGCTGAGAGTGTAGCGTAGCGGAACGCCCTGACTGCTGACTACTATTCAAACTGCTTTCGGCTTTGACGGCACGCCTTGCCCTTACCTCGAATCATATCAGCCCGCTGCCACGTATCAACCGCACGACAAATGGCGGCACTCTCACCGAGTTGATGTCTCATCTCAGATTTCGTGAACCACTCGTAACCGCCAGTGGCGAGTGCGTCGGGGTCCAAGGTTTCATCAGAAAAACCGTAGAGACGACAGATGCCCGCATCCTCTGCAATATCCTCAATATAGGACATCCACGGCACTTCTAAACCGAGTTGTGTTTGCGTAATCTCTTGGAGCGCGCCAATTCTTGCACCGACATCCCAACCGACGAGTTTCTCCTCTTCCCAACCTTCACCTCCCGGTAATTCCCAAGAACCCTTTTCTGGGTCACGACGCAGTAAGAATTTCGGTTCCTGATGCGATGAATCCTCAATCAGCAGGCGCGTCGTCGCAATCGGTTTGTCAAAACAGACAGGGATAAGCCGTTTGCCTTCATCGCTGAGTGCGTCCAAGGCGGCTGGAGTGTAAGGATAATATCCCGCTGCAGGGGGTGCGTCTACGGCGCAATACTTGTTGAAAATCCCACATCGGTCTTCAGTCGTAGTGCCAGCAGGTGCTTCGTGCCATACATGTTCGTTGACGACAAGTAAGTCGCCCGCTTTGAGTTCTGGATCGATAAAAGGCGGTAATGCCTCACGATTGGAGCGGGTAAGATCCAAGATGTGTGCGTCTGGATCAATGACCTGCGTCAACTTGTGCGATTTCGGCGACACGAGAAACGGACCGTACGACGCATCGAAATCTGTCAACGGGATGATGGCGAATACCCAGTTCATTGATGAACCGACAGGTCGCCAGCGTTTATAGTCACAATGCGCACCAGCACCTCTATCACCGGATGTTCGGAGATACGCAACATAAGCGGTGAGATGGGCGGGTTGACCGAGGGCGGCTTCCACGGCATTCACAACCGTCGGATGTTCGGCAATCTCAGTGAGTCCGGGGGCAGCGAGCCTGTTGCCGCTAACGGTATATTTTGCGGGTTCAGGGTACTTCAGCGAAGATGGGTAGGCATCGCGTTTCACCTCTTTCTGCACGATGCGACGCAGTTCGTCCGCTTCCTTTGTTGACAGAACGTTACGTACAATTAAATAACCGTCTTCATGAAAATCTGCTATCTGCTGTTTGCTAACAGATGCGGTCACTGTGGTGCTCATGATATGTATGCCTCCAAAGTAGGGTGTTCCAAAACGGATGCGATTTCTGTCCAAGCCTCTCGGCTATTTTCACGCGAAGGGTCTGGTATGAACCCGAAGTCGAGATAGAGTTTAACCGCAGGAATGCGTCCTGTGGATGTGTCGAGGAAACAGCGTTTGTGCGACGCTTTTAGGCGGGTCATCGCCACCGACATCATCGGTTTAGAAAGTCCACGTCCTTGATAGTCGGGATGGATTGCGACCCAATGAATCTGTCCCCATCCGTTATCTTGCCACCATGCCGTGATTGTCCCAATCTCCTCGCCGGTGTCCGTGGTGAGATAAAAACTCCGATCTTCCAGTGCCGAAAAATCTCGTTTGAACTCGCGGGCGAAAAGTCCATCGTCGATATTGATATGGGGTTCCGTCGCTTTCTGAATCCGCGTCCAGATATGTCCCTCATTCCGGCGATAATTGCGGATTGCGAATCCCTCTGGTACAGGGAATTGTGGGATATTTTCCATGTGATCACGGATCATTCTGACGCTGTGGTTTTTCATTGTAGCAGGATAGTTATAAGTTATAAGTTATAAGTTAATGGGATAGAGTGTAGCATAAACTTTTAGTTTGTGCAACAGTTCTTCCACCCAAGCAAATTTGACGCCATTCCCGCGGTGTGCTATACTTCAACGGATACACGTATCTAATCAGTAGCCGATGAGGAGCGTAGATGTTGAAAATTATTGATACACACCAACACCTTTGGGATACCGAGAACTTGGACTATCCGTGGCTGGAAGGGTTTGATCTGTTAGGAAAACGGTATACAGCAGAAGACTATCGCGAGGCGATTGGGAACCTTAACGTCGTTAAATCCGTTCATGTTGAAGGCGATCCCGCCGAAGCGGATGTCGTCAAAGAGGTCGAGTGGTTAACGCAAATCTCTGGGACAGACGGTATGATAGGGGCGATAGCGGCGGCAGCACCCCTTGAGAAACCCAACGCTGAGGCTATTCTTGAACAACTCGCTGAATTTCCGCTTGTTGTCGGTATCCGTCGAATGGCGTGGCATCATCCCGACCCGCAGTTTTATGCGACGCCTGAACTCATTCAGGGTGTAAAGCGACTGGCAAAGTTCAATCTCTCTTTTGAACTCTGTGCAAATGCTATGCAGCTGCCCGCCGCAATTGCGTTAGTGCAAGCAACACCAGATGTCCGGCATGCACTCAATCACTGTGGCGGACCCGATATAAAAGGCAGGCAATTTGAGCCGTGGGCAGCCCATATCCGAGAACTCGCCGCTTTTGAGAACGTCCACTGCAAGGTATCGGGAATTGTGACGACTGCGAGTGAGCATTGGACACCGGAAGAACTGAAGCCGTACATCCAGCATCTCGTGGAGACGTTCGGGTATGAACGGTTAATGTTTGGCAGTGATTGGCCCGTATGCACGATAGCCGCTACCTATCAGGAATGGGTAGAGTCACTTTTATGGGCTATTAGTGATGCTTCAGATACCGAGAAAGATAAACTCTTCTACGAAAACGCATCGGAATTTTATAACCCACTACCCTGAATTTGACTTTTCAACGTATATATGCTACAATTAACGTGCCAAATCGGCGATATTTTTTGTGAGAGTGGGGAGTAGATGAAAATCGCCAAAAACCTAACAGACCTCATCGGAAATACCCCAATGATTCGTCTGAATGCCTTGCCCGGTGAGGACGATGCGACTATTTTCGCGAAGTTAGAGGCTTACAACCCCGGCGGTAGCATTAAAGACCGGATTAGTTATGCGATGGTAGTCGATGCTGAGGAACGCGGTATCTTAAGAAAAGGGGATACCATCGTTGAACCTACAGCAGGGAACACGGGTTTGGGGCTTTCGATCGTCGGCATCGCCCGTGGCTATCCTGTGGTTTTGACGATGCCCGAAAATGTGAGTCGTGAGAAATATGAACTGCTCTCTGCGTTCGGTGCAAAGATTGTCCTAACACCCGAACACGGCGGCATGGCGAGCGCGATCTGGGAGGCGGAGGAAATTGTCAGACAGCACTCCAGACACTACATGCCCAACCAGTTCACGAATGCCGCGAATCCAGAGATTCACCGCCGGACGACTGCTGTCGAAATTCTGAAATCGGTCGGCAGCGACATCGATTTTTTCGTGACAGGGGTCGGAACAGGCGGCACGTTGACGGGTGTTGGCGAGGTCCTAAAAACAGCGTGCCCGAATGTGAAAGTGGTTGCTGTGGAACCGCAGGTCTCAGCCGTGCTTTCCGGAGGTCCCCCGGGACCGACACGGATAGATGGACTCGGTGCTGGGATGGTGCCTGAAGTCCTTAATGTAGATGTCATTGATGAAGTTATCGCTGTTCCTGAAGAGGTCGCCTATCAGACGATGAAGTCGATCTCAACGACCGAAGGCTTATTGGTCGGGATGTCGTCTGGTGCGAATGTCTACGCAGCACTACAGGTCGCTAAGGAACTGGGCCCCGATAAAACCGTTGTAACAATTCTTCCAGACACCGGCGAACGTTATTTCAGCTTGAGTCGTTATTTTGAAGTCGAATCGGACATTATGGAGATGCTGCCGTAACTTCACCTATATCCTAAAAGGCGTTAGCAATGACCGAGAAACCCGTTAACAAAAGATTGAAGCATTCAGTAGATAATGCGCTCTGCCAAGAGATTACCTTGACAGAGACTCCTCAAGAAATCCTTTTCTCTCTCTTTAAGCGGTTTGAAGGACGTGCTGCAATCGTCACAAGTGGGCAGCTGTCGGGTATGGTGCTAATTCACTTGGCTGCTGAAAACCAGTTGCCCTTCCGGGTCTGCACGCTTGACACACTCCGACTTTTTCCTGAGACTTATGCCTTCCTTGAGAAGGTCGAATCGCGCTACGGTATTCAGATTGAGCAGATTCAACCTGACCCACAGGAAGTCCAAGAAATGGTCTCGGAGCACGGCGAATATCTGTTTTTTGACAGCAAAGCGAAGCAGGAATACTGTTGTAACATTCGGAAAGTCCGCCCGATGCAACGACTGCTGGAGTCCTTGGATGTCTGGATAACGGGGCTGCGTCGCGATCAGTCAGAGGCGAGAAAGCAGCTCCGCAAGGCAGAAATCATATCATCAACGACACACCCGGTCTTAAAGGTCAATCCGCTCCTTCACTGGACAGCTGAGGAGGTATGGCAGTTTGTCCGCGACAACGATATTCCCGTGAATCCGTTGCTTGAAGCCGATGCTGACGGCCACTATTATGAATCGCTCGGTTGTATTATATGCACGACACCCATAAAACCGGGTGAACCGAAACGCGCCGGACGCTGGCGTTGGCAGAACGCCGCACCCACAACAGAAGATGCCAAAGAGTGCGGATTGCATTACTCAATTTAATTGTAGCACAAACTGTTAGTTTGTGTGTAGGGTTTGCCCGCAAACTAACAGTTTGCGGTACGATTAGAAATTTTTTATCGAGTTCACGTTATAATTAATACAAAAAAGGAGAAAATTTATTCCATGTCTGTAACAGTCCGTATCCCAACCCCACTGAGACGCTTGACCCAAAACTTGGCAGAAGTTGAGACGGAAGGTGCCAATATTGAAGGCGTTATTGACAATCTTGAGGCGAATTATCCCGGTATGAAGGAACGTCTCTGTGATGAAGGCGGAAATATTCGTCGGTTCGTCAATATTTATCTTAACGATGAAGATATCCGTTTCCTTGACGGAAAAGCCACGCCTGTGACAGATGGTGCTGAAATTTCTATTATCCCCGCAATCGCTGGCGGGCTTTTCTAAAGCCCGATACTGCAGATAAGCCTAAACGCTTCATTGGTACCCAGTTTTCAGGCGTTCCGACGCGGATTAGAGACATAGCAGAATGTGATCGCTTTGATGTGGCGAAAAAAAAGCAAATGTTAACTTTACAACCGGAGACCCTTAGCGAAATTTATGCCCATGCAAAGTCGGAGTTTCCCGATGAATGCTGCGGTGCTATTTTGAGTGATGGGACGCAGGAGTTTGTCTGGAAATGCCGGAATATACAGAATGCACTGCATCAGAAAGATCCCGACACATATCCGCGCGATGCCCGCACGGCGTACGTTATACACCCTGATGATTTAATCGCTATTCACAAAGAGACAGAGACACAAAATCGGCAGATTAAGGTTTTCTACCACTCGCACCCGAACCACGAGGCGTATTTCTCGGAGAAGGACAAGGCGGACGCGATGATGTGGGACGAACCCGCCTATCCGGATGCTACGTATCTGGTTATCTCCGTTTATGACGCTGAGATACGCGCCGTGAAGGCTTTCGCCTACGATGAAACAGCCAAAGATTTTATCGATGTTCCCCTTGCAGGAACTTAAAGCCCCTACCCTCCGCTCCTACGTTGGACTTATCACCTTCTCTGCGACTTCCCTTGCGCTCGCCCTCGGCATAACCCTCAAAAAGTTCCTCGTTTTTGAATACCATTCTAATACCGGGGTCGTCGGATGGTTGAGTGCTAACGCCTATCCGAAACAACAAGAATACTTTTTCTATCTGTTAGCACTGCTCGGTGTCCCGATGGTAATTGGGTTGTATGCGTTAGGATGGCGTCTCTATTCACACTGGTGCGCTATGTTGACGGCGCAACCCGTCCGGCGTGTGCTGAAAGCGAATGCATTAGCGTCCATTCCGTTGTGGCTCTGTTGGCTACAGGTGTACCACATCGGACAGTGGACGCTGATGGGTTTAATCCTACCAGTGGGTTTGTCCCTTTTAATCAAATTGGTGCTGCTGTCCCAGCGTTACTTCCCAAAACTGTGGACTTCTGCCGTTGATAGCACAGACGAAGTTACAAACTCTGCCAGCGAAGAGGATAGGGAAATCCGGACTGACGGTTATAGACTTACAAAGATCGCGAGCACAGCTCGCTCCTACAAGGTTTGGTGGCGCGGATTTACGTACGTTATCCTTCCAGTTTTTATTTACCTTCTGACCTATGTAAACGGCATTCACGGTAAGATTGATCTGTTCCACGAGGGGGAGCGGCTCGCGCCTCTCAATGAGATGCTACGCGGCGGGATACCCTTTCGAGACATCTATATCCAGCATGGGGTCTTCCAAAACGCCTACTTGGCATGGATTGGCGGTCAACTCTTTGAACCGACGTTGTTCGGTCTGCGTTCAATGGAAGACATATTGGGTCCGCTCGGCTATGTCGCCCTTTATCTGCTCGGTTTGCAGGTATTCCGCGGTGGATTCTTCACTGCCTTTATCTGTGTCGTGATTGCCTCTGGAACAGAGTTCTGGGTATCCCCACGCCATAGTCTCGGTTTAATCAGTTTCGCCTTCGTTGCGAGTTTTCTTAAGGATGGTAGATTGCGGGAGAGGTTTGTAACTCCGATATTTCGACTCTCATGGAAACTTCTCCTCGCCGGACTTTTCGCAAGTTTGGCATTCTGGTACAGCACCGAAATCGGACTTTATACGTTAGCTGCTGTCGGATTGTTTCTACTCGGATACACTTTCCTGCAGAACGAAATATCCATCCGCGAACGCTTTTTGCCCCTAATGAGTTATGGTTGCGGGGTGCTGTTAGGTTTTCTGCCGGTCTGCATCTATTTCCTTGCCCACGGTGCCTTAGACGATGTCATCTGGAATTCCTATATCCAGTGTCGTTATCAGCTTGAAACGTGGGGACTCGCTTTTCCGTCCCTATCAGAAATGCTTACGCTGTTATCCACAGATGGCTGGCATGCCTTTGTGTTCAGTGAAGGCTTTCGGTGGTACCTGCCGATTGGTGTCTTTCTGACGCTTGCGGCGTATCTGACATATCGACACCTTTCTGGGACTCCCTCGACGCACACATTGCAGCTCTTGCTTCTATTGCTCGGTGGTATCGCCTTTTTTCGGACTGCACTGGGACGTTCAGATAGTGGGCATCTGATTTATGGTGCGACTTTCTTATGGTTGCTCTGCCTGTTGCCGTTAGAGGGCGGCATTTTAGGAATGTTCCGGACTTTGGTATCGTTCGTAACGGGTAAAGTGCGTTGGCACCACGCCCTGAGGGCGGCATGGGTGCTAATTCCAACTGTGATATTCTGTTGGTATGTTGGGGAGGCACATCAGCCTTTGGTAGGTCTTAGCGGGAAGTGGCAGCGGCTCCATCAAAATCCTTTCAAGCAACGGGTCGTCCCAGAAGAATTGGCACGTGCTGGGCGCGTTGACATCCCAGATGACCAAGTTGCCCAAATTCAGAAGGTCGTCGCTTATATCCAAGAAAACACGACAGAAGACGAAAAAATTTTCGACTTTACGAGTCAAGGTGCCTACTACTTCTTTGCCAATCGACCCGGTGTCACCCGATTCCATCAGGTTTCCTACGCTTCGACACCTGCGATGCAGCACGAGGTTATTGCAGCCCTTGAGCAGGATCGGACGCAGTTGGTGCTTTTCAAAACGGGAGGGTGGTTTGATGCCGTTGACGCGATTCCTGTTGAGGAACGGCACCCGCTCATTGCGGCGTATTTACAGGCGAACTATGAACTCGCGGTGAACATTAACGATACGGAGATTTTGTTACGGAAGTGACCTTCAGGATTGAGGTTCTGGTTCTACTGAAAGCCGTAGTGCCAAGCGAACCGTATGGCGAACGTCCGTGCATATTTGTAGCACCTGTTCTGCTCCCTTTTCAAGAATTTCTCGGAGAAACCAATCGTTCTGTGCAACGCGAGTGGTGATCTCCTCCGGAGACCTAACGAGCAAGTGCATACGGAATTGATGCGGGATCCGTTTCTGGATCGCTTTCTCTTGACGGTGTCGCTCGGCTTCGGGAATCGGCATCACTACCAGCAAATCGACATCCGAGTGTTCTGTTGGCGTGCCGTAGGCGTAGGAGCCGAAAAGGATAACTTGCTCCGGGGCAAACTCACGCACAATAGTATCACATACTGCTTGAATCTCTGTTGGGGAAATCATTGTGTAATCAAAATCCGATAGATGTCCTCAAAAAGTCTAACATCTGTCAACGTATCTTCGGCTGAAGAGCGGAACGGCTCGTCGTTACGAACATTGGCAATAAAGTATTCCGCTTCTCTGTGATATGCCCAGGTCCAACTCGGTCTCGGAATCGGACGAGTGATTTCCTGTTCTTCTCCAGCACGGTAGATTTCGACCTCTGCAGGGGTGTTCTTCAGGAGCAGTGGCGGTGCCCATGTGTGGACCCATCCGTTCTCAAAATAGATTTGGCTATGCTCGTCCCACCGATAGTGAGAAACATGTCCCGTCTCTAACGTCACACGAATGCCGTCCATATCGAAGATAACGACACCCGAATATCCATTTTCGTCTAAATCGACCGCTTTGACGGTGACCTTGTCCCCGGCATCGAGAAACCAACGCATCAGATTGATATTGTGCGTATATTGTTGGAGGTATCCGATGTAGGAGCGTCGGTAGCGTTCAGGTATCCACTCCGGTGTTTTGACCGGTGCACTGGGTTTTGTTTCTGAAGTACCATCCATGCGGGTATCGAGGTTGCAGACCCAATCGCCACCGAATCCGTGATTTCTGGCGTACGTCAAGCGACCGAGTTCCCCGGTTTCTCGGAATTGCACGACTTTCGCTTTGACGATTTCGTTCCCGGCATCGTATCGTTTCATGTAGCCTACCATCAGTTTTTTGCCGGACTGCTGCGATGCCGCCACAATCGTCTCGGCTTGCTGAACGGAGACAGCCATCGGTTTTTCCATGAAGACGTGTTTGCCTGCCAGGAGAAGGTCTTTCGCGATTTCGCCTTGCAAGGCAAAGTCAGCAGATACTGCGACTGCTTCAATATCGGCGTTTTGTGCGAGTTCGTGATGGTCCCGGTAAAGTTTAGGAATACCGAAACGACTTTGGACTTTTTGTCCGAGTTCTGTCCGCACTTCGGCGAGTCCGATGAGTTCACAGTCTGGAATGCTCGAAAAATTTGGGATGTGGACCTTCTGTGCCATGAACCCACATCCGATATAACCGAGTCGAATTTTTTCCATATTTTATCTCTAATTGCTAATGGGCTGTTGGCTGTTGGTCTATAGCAAAGACGCAAGCGTTAAAGTACGCCCTCTTTGCCAACTGCCAATTGCTAACGGCTGTTGGCTAATTGCCGTGATTCTATCTGTTCAACTGCTGTTTGGGCACCCTCTCGCACGAGCGCAGAGGCGTCGTCTCGGGCGAGTTGTTTCAGCTTACCGAGACTGCGGTTCGTTTCTAATTTGCCGAGGGCAACGGCGACGAAGTAACGCACATCGGCATCCTCGTCGTCCAAGGCTTCTAACAGGACCTTTGTATCGGTTGCCGTAGCGAGGTGTCGGTCTGCGTCACCTATATTAATCAGTGCTTGTGCGGCGATCCGCCGTGAGTGGAGGTCACCGTGACGGAGGGAGGCAAGGATGTCGTCATGGTTTCCGTTGGGAATCACCGGAAGGTTGTCCCAGTCGCAATCTAAGCAGAACCATGAATTTCCGTCCAACCGTCGGAGGTTCGGATTTCCACAAGATGGGCATTCCCCAAATTCCTGATGCTGGTTCATGATTTCATCCGTTGTTTTTGATTACGGCACACGGCGTGTACCTATTACTGTAATAAATTATGTTTGGTGGCAGCGTTTACCAGCGTTATGCCTCGGAAACAGGGTTCCCTTCCAACTCTGGTAACTCGCGCCAAATTTCGGGACCCTCTGGTTTGAAGTTGATGGTCGCAATGAACTGCATACCGTGATAGAAGTTGATTTTGAATTTGCCGCCACCGAAATTTTGCTTGAGGTATTCCAGTGGGGCTTCAATCAACGGACCCATTTCGTCCGCGTGATAGAAGGCGAGTGCTTTAAATCGCACGGTATTGCCGACCGGTTCTTGTACAAGCAGCTGCGCCGACGTGGCAGGAAAAAGCACCTGGAAGGCTTGCCACAAGTCTGAAACGGTAGGGTTCAGCTTCCCGATGCGTTTTTTGAAGTCGTTCTCAAGGTATTCTGAAAAAGTATTGAAAACCCAGTCCATTATATCGGTGCATTTAAGAAGTCCTTCCAATCAAAGTTGGGCAGAGGGAACTCCTATGTGGCTTTACATTGTCAAAATGTCGCCGCTTTCTCAAAAAACTCGATATCTAC
>VXZL01000152.1 GCA_009845505.1 Candidatus Poribacteria bacterium
ATATTATATGATACGAGACATACCCTTGTTTGTCAAATTAAATGTAGTTGTCAGTTATCAGTCAAAGAGGTTTTTGACCCACTAAAACGCCTTTTAACCGACAGCCAATAAAGGAATAGAAACACGATGCAAATATCCGCACAGATTTCACATTTTCACGGGGTAGGCACGCCTTTTGAGGTCTGCGAGATGCCTGTCGCCGTTACGCCAAACGATGTTCTCGTCCGCGTTTCACTCGCAACCATCTGCGGTTCCGATCTCCACACTGTATCAGGCCGGCGCGGGGCAGAGACACCGTGTGTCCTCGGACACGAGATTATCGGAACGGTTGCAGCACCGACGCGTCTCCGTTCTGCAATCGGAGAAACATTACGTGAAGGGGACAGGGTTACGTGGAGCATGATTACCGCCTGTGGAACGTGTGATTATTGTGTTAGCCGGAAGCTTCCACAGAAGTGCGAAACGATGTTCAAATATGGACATGCGCGTAATGAAGGCGATTCCGCGCTATCAGGTGGATTCGCGACACATATCCTACTCCGTCCGGGGACAGCCATCTATCACATTCCCGATGCCGTGACAGATCAGGAGGCTGTTCCTATCAACTGTGCACTGACGACTGTCGTAAACGGTTTAGAAGTTATCGGTATGCAACACCGTGAAACTGCTGTCGTCCATGGATCCGGTATGTTGGGTATCTACGCCGTGTGCTACCTACGTGAAAACGGATACGAGAACGTTGCTGTTGTAGACATCAACAAAGAACGTTTAGCCATTGCCAAACGTTTTGGAGCCACACATACCTTCAACCCGGACAAAGCATCTGTCTCGGAGATTGATGAAGCGTTGAAAGCACTTACAGACGGACGTGGGGCTGATCTCGGCGTAGAGGTTAGTGGTATTACAAGCGGAATTCCAAATCTGATTACGTGGTTGGGTATTGGTGGACGTTGCGTGACACTCGGGTACGTTTATCCAAATGCGAATATCTCCGTTGATGCCCATCAACTCGTCACAAAGTGTATAACCCTCCGAGGGATTCATAACTATGATCCCACGGCACTTGGCACCGCACTCAACTTTATAGAAACAAACCGGACACGCTACCCGTTCGGAGAACTCATCGGAAAAACGTATCCGCTATCAGACATCAACACCGCTTTTGTGGATGCGATGAATCAGGAGGCACTCCGTATAGCAATTAGCAGTTAGCCGTCAGGGCGTTCCGCTGCGCTCCACTTTCAGCGGATAGCAGTCATCAAAGAAAAAAAGACCTTCCGTCACGCTTGCGTCTTTGCTAATCGCTAATCGCTAATTGCTGATCGCTAAACCTTCAATCCAACACCGTGTCCCATCAGTGCGAAGGGTGATCGCTGCAGATGCGTCCGTCCGCCAGAGTCGGCACTCGCGCGCTGCATACCGCGCCACGACTTCAGGGTGCGGAAACTGATACCGATTTCCCTTACCAAGCGAGAAAATAGCGCAACGCGGTTGAACTGCGTCTAAAAATGGTGCGCTGCTTGAGGTGCGGCTTCCGTGATGGGGTACCTTCAGAATCTCTGCGCGGAGGTCTTGTCCAGAAGCAACGAGCCGAGCCTCAGCATCTTTGCCGATGTCTCCTGTAAAGAGCACATCCACCTCGCCGTAGGAGAGTTTGATGACGAGGGAGTCGTCGTTTTTGTCTTCGTCCAATAGGTTCGTGGACGCAGCGTCAATCGGATGCAGTAAGTTCAGCGTGGCTGTCGGCGTTAGGGGAATCTCTCCAGCATACGGAAACGCATAAGGAATATCGCGTGCTTCGGCAATTGCTTGGAGTCGCTGGTCGGTTTGGAAATAGCGCGGCATATCCGGTATACCAAGAACTCGTGAGACTTGAAAGTTCTCCAAAATATAGCCAAGTCCACCGCCGTGGTCGAGGTCTGGATGGGTCAGTACCACCATGTCGAGCTTCCGAATCCCGTAAAAGTCGAGATAGGGTTCAATAATCCGTTCACCCACGTCGTAGTCAACCATCTCCATCTTCTTTTCATCATAATAAGTGCGTCGGATGCCGCCGTCTATGAGCATTGTCCGATTGTCAGGGAACCGGACGATAGCAGCATCGCCTTGCCCGACATCAAGGGTCACGACTTCCAGAAGCCGACCCTTTTCGTGAAATGCAGCGTCCCAAACCCAGATTGCCACGACCGATAGCCCAATGAGACTTGCAGCTCTCCACTGCCTACGAACCCATCGCCAGTGTGTGATACCCAGACAGACTGCGATGTAGAGAACGAAACCGCCGAACGTCGGTGGTGTGAGTTTCACAACTCCCCATGTCTGACCAAATGTCCAGATGAGCAATAAGAAGATAGAGATAATAGCGTGATTGAGTACGGAGAAGAACTTCGCCAGTGGAAGCCACGTAAAACCGATACAGACTAACCCCATCCCCATCGCAACAATGAGCGACACGAGTCCGACGGCAAAGGGACCGACAATCATGCCCAAGGGATACGTCCGAAAAAAGTGGTAGGCGATCAGGGGTGCTGTTCCGATTTGTGCAGCGAGGGTCACGAGATACGACAAGATAAACCATTTAACCGTGGTGTGCCGAACCCTCGTCAGCATCGCGAGACTGCCTTCGGATGATTCCTCTCCACTTTGCCATAGGTGCTGCAACGGTTTCTCCATCTTCGGAACGAGATAGACGATGGAAGCAACGGCAACAAACGAGAGTTGGAATCCGACATCCCACAACTGATATGGGTTCAAGAGGAGCAGCACGAGTGCAGCGAACGCTAATAGGTTGAATATATCGGCATCTCGGTCGATGAGTGCGGCAAATAGGAACAGGGTTGCCATCAAGGCCGCACGAAAGACGGACGGACGAAACCCAACGAGACACGCATAAATTAGCACGGCGATAATCGTTAGGAGGCAGACAATCTTTTGTTGGAGTCGGAAGCGTGAAAAGCCAAGGTAGCAGAACGCCGCTATGAGCCCAACGTGGAGACCGGAGACGGCGAGGACGTGGAAAGTGCCGCTATTTCGGAAAGTGTCCAACGTCTCGGAAGGTACCTCGCTCCGTTTGCCGAGTAAGATACCTTTGACGAGTTGGGCGTGCAATAAGGTTTCTGTATAGGTGGTATCAATCAGGCGTTCTGTCCGAATACGGAGTGCCTCTATCCAACGTAAGGGTGGGAATCCACGTTGTTCGCCAATCCGCAGAAGTCCTATGGCCTCGACGATGCCGATGACGTTCTGCCTTGCAAGGTGTGCCTTGTAATCGAAACCGCCCGGATTCCGTTTGCCTTGCGGTTCTTGAAGAACACCTGTGAGCGTTATCTGTTTGCCGTAACGCAGCGGGATTGCGTCTTGAAACTTGATGAGAAACTTCGCCTTCACGTGCTGCGATGGCTCCGATAAGCGTTGGAGTTCACCGACGGCATAACACTCTTCCCATTCCGTGCCGCGGTCGGGTTGATAGGTGGTAACGCCTGAAAAACTGACGGGTGCGTCGTAAAAGTGATCGGGGACGGGTGAGACGGCAGCGATGTCCAGACGTAGCATACCGCCTGCGAAGACAGCGAGATGGAGCAGTCCGTAAGCGAGATAACGCCTCCGATTTCTCGTCGCAATGCCCCCGATAAAACTGAGTAGAACAGAAAGCCAAAGCCACAGAAACGGAATGGATGTCCAGCTCCCAGCAACGATGCCGAGAAGGTATGGGATGAGAAAGTAGAGCGCGGGACGCGGTGTAATCTTCATGGTTCGGCTATTATACCAACATTCCCTAAAGTCTTCATCGATTTTTTGCGAATCGCGAACCGCAAACCGCGAATTGCCAATAGCGAACCGCGATTAGCCAATTCCATTTGACGCAATACAAATTCTGTGATACAATCCATCTTGACATTATACGATAAGGAAATGCAAATGCCGAAAAAGAATATTCTCTCAGAAATGCCGAGAGACCTCGGCGATAACCTAAAACTCCGATTCGCCACACCAGACGATGCAGATGCACTCACTGAATTCAACGTCCGACTCCACGAAGCCGAGGATGCCGGTCCGAACGTGCGGGATCTGATGTCTGGGAATCACCCAACCTGCCAAGCAAGTGATTTCACCGTCGTTGAAGACACCACAACCGGAAAAATTGTCTCATCAATGTGTCTCATTTCACAGACCTGGACCTACAGCGGCATTCCATTCGCGTTCGGGCAACCCGAATTCGTCGCAACTGAACCTGAATACCGGAGACGCGGACTCGTCCGAAAGCAGTTTGAGGTGATTCACGCCTTAAGCGAGGCGCGCGGTGAGATGATGCTGGGCATCACGGGGATACCCTGGTACTATCGAATGTTTGGATATGAGATGACGCTTGACATGGAAGCCGAGCTGGTCATCGATGGGATACACATCCCAGCTTTAAAAGACGGTGAAACAGAGACGTGTCGCCTCCGACCGCGGACGGACGCGGACAACGCCTTCATTCAAGACCTCTACGCACGCTCGATTGAATCTCAGGTTTTTGCGTGTCCGCGAAGTCCCGAACTCTGGGAATATGAATTCAACGGGCGTTCTCCAGACAGTGGTGCCCGGATGGAGTGGCTACTCATCGAAGATATGGAAGGGACACGACTCGGATACGTGCAACATCTACAGTGGTGCTACGACGGGTGGGGCGAGGGCAAGGACACCGACGCTAATTTCATGGTCATGCGAATGGAACTGAAACCCGGCGTCGGGTATTTACATCTCGCGCCGTCGCTATTACGAGAACTCTGGAAGAAGGCGAAGGCGACACCGATAGTT
The DNA here is from genome assembly GCA_009845505.1 of Candidatus Poribacteria bacterium. Taxonomy (GTDB): domain Bacteria; phylum Poribacteria; class WGA-4E; order WGA-4E; family WGA-3G; genus WGA-3G. The sequence goes on from VXZL01000152.1 coordinate 4,801, forward strand.
GTCGAGAGTAAGGTTTCAGCGGCAGCGGGCATCCAATTCATGCTCGGACGTGAGCATCTGTTTTATAGTGTCCTGCCTAAATCTATTGTTCGTAAGGACTTACCCTACTCGTGGTACATCCGAATCCCGAACTTGATGGCGTTTCTACGGCATATCCAACCCGCACTTGAAAAACATCTTATCGGCACTGTTGCAGAGGGATACACAGGGGAACTCAAGATGAGTTTCTATCGCAGCGGCATCCACTTCACATTCGAGCGCGGACGCATCACGAAACTCACGAATTGGATACCAGAGGATATCGAAGACGGTGATGCGGTGTTCCCGGATCTCACCTTCTTGCATCTACTCTGTGGACGGTGTCGGATAGAGGAATTGACTGCTAATTTCGTGGATTGCTGGACGAAGGACACTGCGGCTGCTGTGCTACTCAATTCCCTGTTCCCTGAATTCAAAAGCGAAATCTGGCATCTGTGAATCAGCCGTCAGCAGTCAGGGCGTTCCGCTACGCTCCACTTTCAGCCGTCAGCAGTTAGTGCATTTTTGTACCGCAAACTGTTAGTTTGCGAGATAACAACTATCTGAACCAAGATTAGGGTCACTCTTTGACTGACAACTGCTCTTTTAAGTCTGGTAACCGATAGCCAACAGCCAACAGCCAAAAACTAATGACCACGCAATCACACGCCATCCTCAACATCGCCCTCCTCTCAAAACGCGGGAAGCCGTACCTCCACTCTTACGCCTTCCTCGGTGCCGTGATACCCGACATTCCGATATTTATCTTCTTTGCTGTCGAGACTTTCATCCTTCAAACCTCGCAGCGTGAGATGTGGGGTTCTCGGTATTTCATGGAGGCGTGGCAGAACTTCTTTGATATTTTCAACGCCGTTCCGTTGATTCTGATTGTATTAGGGATCGGGTATTATCTGATGCGTTCTGAGCGGATGACAGTCGTTGCGTGGAGTATGCTGATTCACTGCGTTTTCGACTTCCTGACGCATCATGACGACGGACACCATCACCTCTTCCCGCTCTCCGATTTTATCTTTGCAAGTCCGATTTCGTATTGGGACAGAAACCACCACGCAGGGGTCTTTCGAGTGGTAGAGTGCTTGGTTATTCTTACCGTATCCATCTATCTGTTTCCGCGATTGAAGACCCGACTGGGGCGTATTGCGCTGGTGGTTATTAACGTCCTGTTCCTCGCCTCCTTCTTTTTTCGATAAATTCTGTAGTCAGTTGGAATAGATTAAAAGAGGAAACCCGATTCGTCTTGTAGCACAAACTTTTAGTTTGTGCATGTATCTGCTTTGACATTGAGCGAGGAAACCTTGAAGAAATCCGCAGAAATACCTAAGCAAAAACCCTCTACGCTGTATCTGCTAATCTTTAAGTTGTGAAATTTTGACCCAACCGAGGGGTGCAATAGGGTTTTGTCCACGATATAAAATCCGTCGTGTTTTGGGAAACTCACGTTCATCATATTCCCCACGTTTGGAACGGCTTTCGCCCAATCGAAAGCGTTCTCGTAAATCCATCCATAGATCCTCGCGCGCTTCTTCGTCATCTGTAAATAGTGCAGCGACGGTGTTCGTATGGTAGCCGGTTCCCCACCCGATTTGCAAAAGGAATTCATCTTCTGATAGCGTATTATTTACACCAATTAAGTCATCATAGCGGTTAGCAATCTCAAATAGTTCGTAACCGGAAAAGAAGTCCCGTTCATCTTGTGCGTATTTTTCTGTTGCTGATCGACAGATTTTAGTGATATTTCGCAGTACGTTCTCTTGTAAATCGTTAAAACCGAGGCGATTCTTTTCATGTTGGCGAAGGAGACGTTCGTCAATCTTAAGGGTAAACGTGAGGCGTTGATTGGTTTGAAATTGTTGGACGAAGTTTTTATACTCCTGATTCCGCTCTATCTTCTGGACGAGTTGGTTCTTTTGATTAAGTGTAACAGTCCATGCCATTCCGATTTCAAGCGCATCACTATGAAGTGGCTCGGTATCACTGACTTGCAAGGCACGCAGGAGATCGTGATTTGGGTCTTTACCGAAAGCGAGAGATTCTACCTGTCGTCCGGGTTGCTCCCTTCTTGGGTTGCCGCGTGGTTCCCGCTCAATCAGGGTTTCTAATTGACGTAGACTTTTGTCATAGATCTGATCATTTTCACTCAGTATTTCACCTAACAGTGCGGTTCGGATTGCCCCTTTGAGTGTGCTACCCGGGATATAGGGCCGGTTTCCAACTGACTTGATTGCCTCTCGGATTTCGACCTCCTCCGGACTTTGTGGACACGAGAGGGTATATGCAGAAAGTTTTGATAGATCGGCAGTGTGTTGCTGTAAGTAGCGTTGCCATCTGAAGTTGCGGTCTGCCATTTCGGAGGTTAGCCTGTTCAGGTCGGTACTCGGATGTGCCAAGACTTTGTCTAAGTCGATATGATACCATCTGCCATTGGCGTAGCAGCCGTCTATCTGATTTAAGGTTTCGCCTGAACCGATATGGACGGGTGTGATAACCTGCAGTTGATATGTCTGTTTCATTGGACTACCTCTTTGATACCGACCTGCCATGCGTAGCCGTAACGATAGACAGGATGCACCCAATTATCAGGTTTAACATCAACCAACCGTCCTATCTGTGTGTCGCCTGTGTGTAAAACAGAGCCTTCAGTGAACATACTAATCTGTTTCCGTTGAGAAGCGGTTCCGGTAGTGCTGCCCCAACCCTTGAGTGGATTTAGTGTATAAGCGATGTTGCCAATGCGGAGCCGCGCGAGTTGTTCTGGAGACTTCGGACATATCGGTGAGAGGGTAACAAATTGGTTACGTCCTTCTGTTCCGGGCATTTCAAGCGTCGTTTCGGCAAAATCGAACAGTCCGTATCCAGCGTTTCGTTCGCCCCCAATGCCGGTGTCTCCTAATACACGCAGCAGGGTCTCAATTTTTTCTTTCGTCTCGTGAGAATCGAATTCAACAGCGAACCAGAGCCCACAATTGGTGTTGAACTGGACGGTTTGTACATGCCATATTTCAGATCCTGCATTTTGGCTTCCCAAGGTGACACGCGGGCGCGTGTTGGTTGACCAGATCGTGAAATCGTTGCCCCTTGATGCTTCCAATTGTTCTTTCTCTTTTGGAGATACCCAGACCTTTTCACTGTTCATCAGATTACCTTCGTCGAATTGCGGTGGATTTCCAGAGATGATTTCTTGAAAGACGGATTGGGAGACGAATTGGACGCGTTTTGCATCTTTGGGGACATTCTCCGAGGGTTTCGGAAAATTTAGGGGTCTGGGAAAAAGATAAAGGTCTTGTGCAAAAGGGAAAGCGGAAGTTAGCATAAAAGGTAAACCCGAACCGTCCCTTGTGTAAGCGTCGAGAAAGCGCGTAAGGCTTTCCGTGCCATAAAAAGTTGCCCATGTCTGGCAGATCGCCGAAAAGAGGGTATCCGCCGGGATATAGGTTTCGGTCTTCTCTAAACCGAGGCTTCCCTCCTGCGCGGGTCCGGTAGTGCGTCCGAGATGTAATTGGGTTTTGAAGGTTAAACGATAGATAGTATAGGTCGGCATAGACCATCCTGTTTTCTATTCAATCTGATGTGGGCAAGGGGACCTTGAAGAAACACCCAAGCAAAACCCCTCTACGTGTCATAATATTTCTCGTAGGGGTTGGGTTTCCCAACCCATAGGACGTATTATTGATTGGAGAGAGTCTGTAGAATTTGTTCGGTATAATTAGCTTGACGTAAGGCTGTAATATTCGGATCCGTATCAATAGTGATGGGAGCAACCGCTACATTCTCATAACATTCGCGGGATTTAAAGGTCATCTTTAGGTTTTCAAATTTAATCTGCCCGGAACCGCGGGACCCTGCGCCACCGAGGTAATCATCTTCTAAGAGCTCCATGCCTTTAAGGACGGTGTCGAAAAACATAAGTTCGTCTTGAAGTTGCTTGCTTTTATCATTTTTGTCTTGTGTATAGAGGCTGTGGACTATCTGAAAGGGTCCAAAAGTTGTTCCAGCGGGAACGCGCTCTTGTTGTCGAGGTGTCGCCGCAGAGGTAATCCGGTCAATAGCGACTTCCGTCTTGATTTCGGTGAAGTCGGTATCCGTGTCAGCCCTATCAAGTGCCGCCAAGGATTCCGGTGTCAAGAAAGCATCGCGGACAATGAGGCGTGTCGGCATCGTCTTTCCAGCCAATTGCCGTATAGGTGCGACCCCAAAGACTTGACAAACTGGACAGACGTTATAATCCGCTGGCGTTTGACATTCATGAACTCGCACATCTCGCCCAACTCGCTTATCGAGCGATTTACCGAAGTGTCGGTCCAGCAAACCGCGCATCTTGCCGCGTAGAGACGATCCGGGTATGTAGGGTTGACGGTTGAAGGCATTGCGTATTACGGGATTATCGATACCTCCGATATCCAACTCACCAGAATTTCCGCCGATATGGAGACCGGTGAGGGCGTTAATCGTGCCTTGTAGAAAAATTTTACCTTGTAGTTGTATATTTGACATGTACGCCTCCTTAGTCCTGTCCACCAGCGGCTTTGTGGTATGCGAGTGTCGCTTCAAAGAAATCGACGAAATTTTTGAACCGCTGTGGATCACCGCCAACCTTATCAATGGCTTGGGTTAGAGCGTCTCTCAGATCGGCCACTTCGTTGTTTCGCGCTGCTGCATACGCCAATTTGGGTTTCAGCATGATGAGGTCATTCTGGCGAAATTCGTCGCTCATCTGGATTTTCTTCACAGTTCCATAAACTTTTCTGATTTGTGAGGTCTTAAGTCGTCGCCTTTGGAGTCTATTTCCTAAATCCTTAGCTGCAGTCACAAGAGCGTTGCCACCCTCTTCAATCACATTCTCTGGGAGTGTGTAACCTTGTTGACGACGTGGATCTCTTTGATTCCTATCACGATAGTTTCCCATTTTAGTGCTCCTGATTTCTGATGCGTAAAGCAGTCCATCGGATGATAATGTGTATAAATTCCCGTAGTTCAAAGGAAGTATCAAAGTTAAGTGCGTGTTGGAGTTTACGGAGAAACGGGATTTGTGCCTTATATCGTTCTTCTAAGCGATGGAAATTGTAGAGTGAACGCCATGCCCACCGTTTCTCATCTGCGTAAATCTGACTCAATCGGGTTAGAACACTACGGGGAAGTTGGTCTCTGTCAGCACGGAGTGCCTTCAAAAATTCCTGATGCCAGTCACGAACGACCTGAAAATCCGTCCACGCCATCGGTTTACGCAAAAAAGTGATGGCGTTCTTATCGGGCAAACCCTTAGCCTTTTTCTCCGCTTCACCACTCTGCGCAGCAAATTGATAGAGCGGATACTTCTTGTGTTGAATCGCGATACCCCCAGAGAGGGTCAGATGGTCTCCAGTGACAAATTGCCGGAATTTAGAACGAATCCGTTCGGCAACCTCCGGTAACGCGCTCCAACCACCGACGAGGAACAGGTCATCACCCCCCGCATAAATGAGTTCAAGAATATCTTCGTCTTGTTTTTTATTGTACTGGCGACAGAGCTCTGGAACGTACCCTTCAAAAAAGAGGCGTAGCGATGCACTCAAAGTCGCAAGACGTGAGATAGTGGCATTCTTAAGTTTGTCTTTGCTGAAGACTTTTCCAAGATCATCCACATCCATCCGCAATGCACCGAGCCATTTGACACCTGCAGCAGCGTTTGCAAGATAGTCATAATCTGCAGTGATTTCTGTGTCGTTCGCATCTTGACGATAGGCGGTTACCTGTCGGAAGACCTTAAAATCGTAACTCACAGGCACACCGTCCCACCGGAATTTCTCAAGTGACGCGTCGGTCAGAAATTCTGTATCGCCGAGACGATAGACAATAGCACGCTCAGCATCTGGTGGTGCCATCGGCTTTGCATCCGTATCCTTGCGGGGATGAACCTCCCATCCGAACGCTTTCATCGCTGCGCCCCAAGCGGGTTCATCAGGAATTGACGACGGTGGCACTTCAAAAGCGACCAAGTATTCAGCATCGCGTAGTTGACGACCGAGTTCACCGAATCCCCAATTTGTATTTCCGGCGGCTTCGTGCGGTTCAAAGAAGTTTTCAAACATATCTTCAGGAGCCATCTCTGACCATTTTGCACGCTTTCGGTCTTGTACCTTTTGTGAAACCTGATACCATTTTTTTGAAAAATTCTCAGGTTCAAAATCATCAGCGGTTATGGCCATACCTGCCAAGATACAGGAGAGGTCGCCTTTATGGAGTGCCCAGAGATTTTCAGAGATGGTTCGGCGGAGTGTGTCGAGTTTCTCCCGCGCTTCGCTATAGGGTGCGAGGATATAAAAGTGTCCGCCACTGGCGAGGATTAGGTTTGTAATCGGTAAGTCAAACTGTTTTAAGACCCAATGTGCAATGGTTTCAGCGAGGAGTTGGAGATAGAAGGAACGTCCCCGCAATTCACGGGCAGCACCCTCCGATAGGATTTGATAGAGAAAACTTTGGATACCAGAAATGTCGCCTTTAATGAGGGCACATATCGGTTGTTCCGATTTCTTTTGTTTGAACAGATGCCCATCAATTTCAGTTTCGGAAAGTTCACGTCCGAGACAAGCAGCGATGGCAGCAGTTGTGCGGAGATGGTCGTAGAGGGAGATGTCTGGAACTGTCCTTTTTTCACCTTGTCCCCACGGCGTTGCAGAGGGCATCCGGGATGTGTATTTCTCGAGAAGTGCGACGATTGTTTGATAGATGGTGGGTGTATAGTGAGCGTCCCTCGTTATTGTCTCGAATGCGGTTTTGAACTGCTGCCATAAGTCTGCATATACGTCCTGATTCACTTGTGGCGATTCCGTTGGAATCACGGTATCACGTGTCAGATCGAGTGCCTTGAGCGGGTACCGATATTCCTTGGTTGTGCCTTCAAGGCGAGATAAGATAGAAACAAGCGCGGATTCAACAAAGTCTTCTCCTTCGCGTTCTTGATCTTCGCGTTCAGTGGCAGAGAGTCGATCTGCCAAAATTACCTGTTTTTCTATGAGGTGCTGGAGTTGGTTCGGCCTACAATCGGGATAGCGATTGGGATGGTGATGTCGGATCGCATTTTTGAAGGCATCGCCGCAGGGTGCGAAGAAGTCGGCGAAGTCTTCGTTGACGAATTCGTAGCTATGTTCCTGATGTCGTTTGTAGCGATCCGTGGCACGCATGCGGAATTTTCCGATGTCGTGAAGGAGTGCGGCGAGGTGTAGATGTTCAGAAGTTTTCAATGAATAGGGTCCTCGTGATCTCAAATTTCAGCGAATATAAGTCAAACAGCAGCAAAGTGTTTCCACGAACTTATCATCCGAAATATGTTTCGACTCCATATTATACCAATTCTAATTGATAATTCCTCTTAAAAGGTTGACTATTTTTCAGCGAT
>VXZL01000116.1 GCA_009845505.1 Candidatus Poribacteria bacterium
TGATCCTTTATACGCGCCTGGTCTGCATCTTCACCAACGCATAGAAAACCTTCATTTTCAGGATCTTCGCACGGCTCAAAATCTGTATCGTCGCCATTGAAGGTCTCAACGTTGTTACGCCGGTAGTAAACCGTACTCGCCAAGATGAGATTGTCCGACCACGCATGACTGCCCCGCAAATTTGCCATGAGCATATTGTTCTTTGTCCTGTCTGGATGCGTAAACACAGCACTCCGTTCCGTGTTAAGAAGATCAATCGGTAATGCACCATTGCCCAATAATTCATTATTTGCTAACGTCAGGCTTAAGTCCAGTGTAGAAGCGTTTTCTTTCCAACCGATGTTGCCGAACAACTGCCGGACCTCAGAAGGCGAGAAATCGCGCCACCCCTCTTCCGCAAAGAGATTGCCGCTCAGGAAATAACTCAATCGCTGATTATGATCCCCACTCGAAAATTCAGCGGCTCTGCGTGTGAATGAACCGCCATAGACTTTCACGCCGTGACCGGGGTGTGTAAAGCCGGTCTTCGTCTTCAGAGAGAGCGCACCGCCAAGTGTGTTCAAACCGAAAAGCGGATTTGATCCAGACATCAAGTTGATGCTGGCGATTGCAGATTGCGGAATGACATCCCAATTCACCGTGTCACCAAATAGTTCGTTAACACGTGTACCATCTTGATAAGTAGCCAATCCCTGGGGTAATCCGAGCAAAGGAGAAGCCGTAAAACCGCGAAAGCGGACATCAGGCTGGAAAGGATTGTTTTGCGCCTCGTTAATATGCACACTGCCTAAGTTACGACTGATGAACTCGGTAAGGTCCAAACTCTGGAAAGCATCAACCGCGGCACTATTCGCTGTTTGGATATTGGCAGGCACTTTATCTTTCGGAAGCCCAACACCGTGGATCGGTGTCACACCAATGACCTCAATTGGTTCTAATTTCACCGGTTCTTCTTCTGAATAGATTAACGTTCCTCCAAAGATGAGTAGAGATGTAAACATACAACTGAAAATCTTGAACAAAATATTGGATGAGGTCATTTCTCACTCCTTTCAGTTAGTGGTGAACATGCTATATCTAATGGATGGACTTTAGTGTCGGTACATGCATGATATACTGCGATCCACTTTTACGCAAGGGAAACTTAACACTTTAGACCTAACAAGTATCGTGAAACGGAATGCTGGGCCACTCTAAAACAGACACGAAATATCTTGCATTTTTCTCAAGCATCAGGCATAATGACATTTAATAAATTGACGAGGATAAAAAATTATATGAAACGTGTGCCTTTCCAAACTTTACAAGACGAACTTTATCGTGTGCTCGCGAGCGTCGGGTTTACCGACGAGCGAGCAATGTTATGTGCAAGGCTCTTTGCTGAAAACCAACGGGATGGCGTGTACTCACACGGACTCAATCGCTTCCCCGGATTCGTCGCTGGACTGGAGAGTAAGCAAATTAACTTCCGAGTAAAACCAGAAAAAATCGAGAGTTTCGGGGCATTAGAACGGTGGGACGGCAAGATGGGGGTCGGGCTTGTTAACGCACATTTCTGCATGCAACGCGCAACGGAACTCGCAAATATCCACGGTATCGGATGCGTCGGGCTTTCAAACACAAATCACTGGATGCGAGGCGGTGCTTATGCTTTGCAGGCAGCAGAAGCCGGACACATTGGAATATGCTGGACAAACACAACCCGACTCATGCCGCCGTGGGGTTCTGGAGAAAAAAAGATTGGGAACAATCCCATGGCAATTGGTATTCCGAGAGAAGGTGGACATATTCTGCTCGATATGGCGATGAGCCAGTACTCAAACGGGAAGTTAGAAGTGTTGCAGCTGCAAGGAAAAGAATTACCTCTACCCGGCGGATACAACACCCATGGCGAGCTAACTGTTGACCCGGGCGAAATTCTTGACTCCGCGAGAGCCCTCCCTATCGGTTACTGGAAAGGGTCCGGATTGGCTTTGGTACTCGATACAATGGCATCCCTTATATCTGGTGGACAAGCCACACACGACATCGGAAAGCAGGGATCCGAATACGCCGTTTCTCAGGTGTACATCGCGATGAACGCCATTGGGATGATGGGACAAGCAGCTTTGAACGAGAAAGTAACAGCCATTATTGACGATTTCCATACATCAGTCCCCTTAGATGAAAATGAAAGTGTGCGATATCCAGGGGAAGGCATGTTACGGACACGACAAGAGAGCCTTGAAAAAGGGGTCCTCGTGGATGAGACACAGTGGCAAGGGTTGTTGAAAATGAACAGTTCTTAAAATTAGCCCGAGAGGCATAGCTTGGAACGAAGTGGAAAGCGGATATACGTAAAGGAACGTCCAAAAACCAACCCATCTAACCGAACCGCAAGGAAAAGTAAAAAATTTGGCTTGCACTCTTTTGGTATTGGCGTATAATACATCTTAACACGGAATTTTCAAGGCACATGCTACATTAGTACAAATTGAACTTGGGAGATATAGCTCATGAGTTTACGAGCAGGGATTGTCGGTTGTGGCGGAATTAGTCGGAGTCACGCCGGTGCGCATGCGAACTTAGAAGGAGTGGACCTCGTCGCGATGTGCGACATAAACCGTGAAGCACTTAACAATCGCGCCGATGAATACGAGGTCTCACATCGATATACCGACTATGAGGAGATGTTCGCACGCGAAACACTCGATCTCGTGAGCGTCTGCACACACGCACCGTTACATGCACCGATCGCGATTGCTGCCGCACAAGCAGGTATCCACGTCTTATGTGAAAAGCCGTTGTCTGTCGATTTAGAAACAGCAGACAAGATGCTCGTGGCATGCCGGGAGGCAGGTGTGCACCTGGCAGTCAGTCATCAGTTCCGCTTTACACCGCTCTTCCGGCACGCGAAATCCTTGATTGACGCCGGAAAAATCGGCGAACTCCGCTCCATACGCGAAGTCGGCAAAGGACGCGAAGCCGGGTTCGAGTTGATGGAGATGGGAGTCCACTATTTTGACGAGATGGATTTCTTTCTCAACGGTATCTCTTGGATCCAAGCGCATATCACATATCAAGGACACGACGTGACGGAGGCGGACATTATGCACAGCAGTGAGTTGTGTAAAACCGACCGGCGTGATAACGGCATGGTGGCGGGGGATACGATGCTCGTGCATATCGGTGGCGGAAATGGTGCCTACGGCATTATGGAACTTTACTGCCGTGAACCTCGACACGGGTGGATGATGGGACCACACCTGCTCGGATCAGAAGGGCAATTGATGATTAAACCACACCCAGAGACCAGTATAGACGAAATGTGGTACTGTCCCTTTGATGTATCGTTTGCCGCACATACACCCACATGGGAACAGATAGAACTTGATGCATCAGCGTTCATAATCTCTGGAAAAGCGTGGCAGTCGCGCCACACCATCTGGAGTGCCAAAAACATACGAGATGCTATTCTTAACGAAAATCAACCGGAACTCGGTGGACGTAATGCCCTTACATCGCTTGAGTGCGTGAGTGCAACCTACGTTTCTCATTTCAGTGGAACAAAAGTACAACTACCACTAAAGGAGCGGAGCCATCCGCTTGTAAAACGTCTTAGTATAGGAGTCACAAATTAAATGAAACTCACATTTTTTAACGATTACCAACTCGGTGTCCTAACAGAAGACGGGATTGTCGACATCAACGATGCCCTCAGCGGCATCTCTTACCATACGCCGCAAGAACTGATACGAATGGTAATTGAGGATTTTGATAATCTATGTCCGAAAATAGAAGATGCCGTTGAAAACGGATCTGCTGTCGATTTGGACAGCGTCAGCCTCAAAGCACCCGTCCCGCGACCGGGGCAACTCGTCTGCCTCGCAGGGAACTACATCGAACCAGATAGTCCGTCTCGCGGCGAATTCAATGCCTTTCTGAAGTCTCCAACCGGCATCATTAACACAACGGATACAGTCGAACTGCCAGAGGCAGACGTAACCGTCTTCCACTTTGAACCGGAATTAGCGATTGTTATCGGTAAAACGGCAAAACACCTCACTGAAGAAAATGCGTTAGACTGCGTATTCGGGTACACGCAGTTCATTGATGTCTCCGCACGTGGATTGCCCGGCGGCTTCTTTTTAGGGAAAAGCTGGCATACGTTTGCACCAATGGGTCCCGCTCTCGTTACTGCTGACGAAGTGGACGACGCGAACGCACTCGGCGTGCAACTGTGGATTAACGACGGCCTGCAACACGATTTCTCTACCAATTCCATGGCACGCTTCATCCCAGAACTGCTCGCAGAGGTAACCAACGTGGTAACACTGGAACCGGGAGATGTCGTATCAACGGGAACACACCACGAAGCACTTACGGCAGTCGGGGACGGAGACACAGTCCGATTATCAGTAGAAGGTTTCGGCCCAGAGTTAACGGTGTCCGTACACGACCCTCTAAAACGGACAACATGGCGCGGTTAGGACATTCTCGTATTTTTCAAACACTTGGAACTCACTTTTGAATCAAGTTTTATCCCAGAGGCATTCAATTTTCCAATAATTCTGATTTTTCTGTTGAAGCACTTCTTGCTGGAGGAGCTTGTGTTCGCGATGCCACCGCGAGAATGGTGAAAAAAACCGACAATTGAATGGCTCTGGTTTCATCCAGGGCCATTCAGTTTTCCGACAATTTGGGTCTGGAAGCCCGAACTTGTTCGGGAAAAGTGTGCTATCCCGAATAAATTCGGGCATCCGGAAACGGGAAGGCTTTATGTAAGTAAACTTAACTCTTAAAACTAAATGGCCCTGCGCTGCCTCTACATATCAGTTGAAGTTACGACACAATTGTGGTAAAATAAATAGTTGAGATTTGTTGGACGAACACTTTTTCAAACTATCAACCGAGGAACTATCACGTATCTAATGCGGCTCTTCATATCAATTCTTCTTATTTTTTTCACTATCAGCAGTTTTGTGTCAGCAGATACATGGCTATGTGGGACACCACTGCTGCACCAAGAACACCCCCCACAACATCCGCCCGAAGCAAGTGCCGCTGCCCCTGCCGCTCCGGTTCAGATTGGACAGACAGAACGCTTTTTTATTCACATCCCAGAAGCAGAAGTAACAGCCACCTGTATCGCTAAGAGCGAACACCTCTACGTCTATATTGATAATTCAGTGCGCGACATGCTCACAGATGCTGAAGCAGTCGCAATTACAAGAGAATTTGACACACGTATCTATCCAAGCGTTCGGGAATGGATGGGAAGCGAATGGAAACCTGGAATTGACAGAGATAACCGAATAACGCTCCTGATGCACGATGTTGGCATGAATAATTCTGGAGAAGACTATGGCGGTTATTTCGCGTCCATCGATCAGATACCTACAGCACCGAATAGCAATCGTCGCGAAATGCTCTATATGGATATCTTCCAGTTCAAAGAACGTTCGAGACACACCTTCTACAGCAGTCTCGCACACGAATTCGCACATCTCATCAATTGGTTTCAAAACGGTGGAACATCGGATCAACGGTGGTTAGAAGAAGGCACTGCATCCTTCGTAGAGTGGGCAGTTTACGGAACGGTACACACTATCTTTGTTGACGGCTACCTGTCCAACCCGAGCGTTTCGCTCGCTTACGCGAACACAAGGGAGGTTTATTATGGTGCGGCTTTCCTGCTCATGCTCTATCTCTACGAACAGTATGGTGGAAAAGGACTCATCCACACCCTCGCAGCATCAGACGCACTCGGTGAACAGGCAATTAACGCTGCCTTAGCAAACAATGGAAAAAATGTTCGCTTTCCCGAAGTCTTCTTGAATTGGGGTCTCGCGAATTGGACGAACACGCAAGCGCGAAATAGACAACTCGGCTATGCCAATCTTAGCAATCGAAGAGTGAATGCCGCAGTGCCACGCGTTTCTAATTATCCAAATAGGACGAACAATATTCCAATCGATCAATGGAGCGTCAGTTACACTGTTTTCCAGAATCTGCCAGAAACCTTGGATCTGTCGGTGACCGGTGCCGACACGGGTAACCTCTATGCGACAACCCTCTATCTAACACCCGATCAACAAACAGAGATTACACCCATCCCATTCGATACCGAAAATAAAGGATACCTCCGACAGGAAGGGCTTCAGCGTCGTGGCGAACTCGTGTTGATGGTAACAGCAGATACGCCAGGGACGTTCCGTTACGTCGCTGCAGCTCCATCCGACCTCAACGATGCTGACAGGACAATGGGTCCACTACGCCAACATATATCAGATGTTATACCCAATTCCATAACTTTCGCCTTCAAAAACCGTGCACAACCGAGCTTCCGACCCACAAACCTGACCCCGAAAACGTATCTTGAACCTAAGACAGAGATTCATCTCGCAAGTGACTATACCGATGTCAAAATAGGCGGAATAGATGAAGACTATCTTTATGCAGCAAGTCGCTGGGGACTTGAAATCTTCTCGCTCATTGAGCCGACAAAACCTACGCACGTCGGTGAAATCGCTACACCTGGGCAGGCGAGAGCCGTCACCGTTGATGGTGAAACGGCTTACATCGCCGATGGTACCGCAGGTGTACACGTTATCGACATCGCTATACCAACCGATCCGAGTATTGTGAAGACAGTCAGCGGTTTCACGGATGCAAGTCAAGTCCGCGTCGCCGATGGAAATCTATATGCCCTTGATAAAGACCGCGGACTGCTCGTTTTCAATCTTCGAGATGTTCATAATGCTCGAACGCCACCACCGCGACGTTTCTTTCGCACCGCAGGTACGCCTCTTAATGTCACAATCCATGACGATACCGTCTATTTTAGCGACAATAGACACGGACTTTTCATTCTCGATCCAAGTCCATTCGGTAACTTCGTTGTGCGCAGCACTGTCCCAATTTTCGCCGCCGCTTATGAGATTGCTAATACAAGAAATGGAACCTATGCTTACGTGGCTTCTGGGAACCTCATAGGGGTTGATGTTACGGACATGCAGCGTCCCGAAACAAGCTTTCATTTACAGACACCAGGACTCGCAACGGGTATTCAATTCTGGAACAATACTGTCTATCTCACCGACCAACAAACAGGTTTACATATTATCAATGCCCGTAACCCGCAACAACCGCGACGCATCTCCTCACAACCGACTTTTGGCAATGCAAAAAATGTGGCACTTCGGGACACACTCGCCTACATCGCCGACGGAAAAGGTGGCATCCAAACTATCGATATAAGCCAACCGAAATCGCCGAAGTGGTTACACCGATATGCCTTTGGCGGTAGAGCGCATGGACTCGATGTCGTCAAAACCGGTGAAGACACCCGAACGATCTACGTCGCCAACGGTGTAGGTGGCCTGAAGACACTCGAATTCACAACGCCATATCAAGGGGCAGTGACAGAAAGACTATCATTTTCTACGAACCCTGAGATCTCTGGCGATTCACTTGAAGCGGCACGCTGCACGAAAATCCGCGTCCGAGATGGGTACGGCTTTGCCGCTGTTGAAACTGGCATGTTTGTTGTCGATCTCACAGCAAATACAATCGTAGCATACGTACCGACAGATGTCGCCGTTTCGGACATTGCCTTGTACGAAGGCTACGTTTATCTTTGCGCCGGATCCCTTATTGTCATTGACAGTCGAGTGCCGCAGCAGAGCAGAATTGTAGCTCGACGCGACATGCCTGGAAGTGCCTACCGCGTTGCCCTTGATGTAGATTCACCCACACACGCCTACGTTGCTGCCCTTGAAGGCGGATTGCATATCTTCGACACCACAAACCCAGGAATGCCTCGTCCTGTCGGAAGTTACCCTACACAAGGCAATGCAACAGGTATCACGCTTACAGGGAAACGTGCTTACTTATTAGATAGCGGCATCGGAGTCGCTGCACTTGACATAACCGAACCAAATAAACCGGCGTTAGACGGTATATACAAAGATGATACCGTCCTAATTGATGCCCAAGTCAGCGGCGACCTCCTCTATCTACTTGATAGTGAAAGCGTTCAAGTTATTGATACACGCACACTGACGACGACTTCAGCCCTTCTTTACAGAAACCGCGAACTCCAATTTCCGTCTGAATTGAAGTTAGTAGACGGTGTGCTCTACGTCACTGATCTATACCAACTCCGGACTTTCCGTGTACATCCAGAAGGCTATTCACTTGCTGTGGAGGAACTTACGCCTTCCGATTGGAAACCCACTCCACTTAAACTGACATCAATCAATCGTTTAAACCAAAACTTTCCGAACCCATTTAACCCGGAAACTTGGATTCCATATCAACTCGCCTCAGATGCAAAAGTGGTCCTTCATATTTACGACACACAAGGGAGGCGTATCTATTCTCAGACCCTCGGGCATCAAAAAGCGGGTTCACATACCGCCTATTGGGACGGTAGAAATACTGCCGGTGAATCCGTTGCCAGCGGCGTATATTTCTATTCACTCGAAGCTGGCACTTTTCAGGCAACCCGAAAAATGCTAATCCAGCGATGAATCAGCGATCAATAAGCGTGTATGGCTTATGGCGAGGTTGCTACGCAACCCTTTCAGCTGTTAGCATTTTTTTTAACACTTCAGGGACTCATTGTTGAAAAGCAAAGGTGCCCTGATAAAAAAAGGGGAAAAAAATTCTGTAACGCAAATAAGCAAAAAACGTTGAATTGATTAGTCCAACACTATTCAGCAAAATTTATGTTGTTTTTGCTCGCAAAGAGATTCGCAAGGAGAAAACTAATATGGCTAGAAATAGCGTAACAGGTTGTTTTCGAGACATTGAGATATCGTTTAGCACCGATATAGACTGCATCCGTATGAGTCTGCGGAACTTGATTATGGACGAAAGCCAAGTACGCGTGATGTATCAGAAACACCCGACGAGCGGACTCGCCAATTGGAAGCAGCTCGAGTTAACGAACAAACCCGTCTCGCTTCGTCTTCCATCAGAGGTGCTTGAAGCATACCGTTTGACATTTTTTGTTGACGATGCCGAACCTATTTCCGCTCGTGTTGAAAAGATATTGGCAGAACTCGAAACACCCAGTAGTGAACCCTCGGTCGAAGATTTACCAGAAGATATCAAAGAAGATATCAAGACTGCAACTGATATGCAATCTGTAGGTACGTTTAACGAGGTAGACACAGGTGCTGCCGAAGAACCTGAAACCGTCGCAGCTCAGCAGACAGAAACAATTCTTGACTTACCCGAAATACAGCAGCCTATAGATACACCCAGTAACGAGAACATAGATGTTTCTGACGTACCAGAAGCTATAGAAGTTGATCAAGCAGAAACAACACTCGATTTACCCGGAATACAGCAGCCACCAGAGTCACCGAAGGACGTGACACCAGAGGTACGAGAAGAGCCAGAAGTTGTCGCAGTCAAACAGGTAGAAACGATACCCCACCTATCGGAAATACAGCATCCGAAACAGCCTCTTCGCGCACGACCAAAAAGTCTACGAGCAACTGTTAAGCGGCTGCTGCCTTCAGCACGTGTCGTGCAGCCGTCGACAATTCGGAAAGTCAAGCCTGATGTGCTGAGTGTCGCTTCCGCTTTGGAATTCAAAATTTCGGTCCCCACCCTTCCGCCAAGTGCGCGCGCAAAACAACGGCGGGCACAAGTAAATGCGACACAGGAAAGCGCAGGCATTTACGCCAAGAGAACCCCTAAAGAAAAGGAAAACGGTCTCTTTGGTCAAATCGTGCGTACATTGAAAGGTGGAATACGGGGTAAAGCCTACTACCAAGAAAAAGGCGAAACTATCCAGAACGAATTCCAAGATCAACTCTCTAAGTTGGAGAGAGATTACAATGAGGGGTACGGGCTCAATCTGACATCATGGAAACCAGAAACGCTCTGTGAAGAGGAAACCGCAATTTTCCTCCTCAACCTCATGGTAAACGAAGTGATTGCATGGCAGAAAGAGACGGGCCGTGCGACCCCTGAAACCGAAGGGATCGTCGAAACGCTTGCTGAAGTAGATGCACTCCTGCGCCAGACACTCAAGCAGACGCGAGGCCTCAGTACACCGTCCCCAACGTTGTTCCCAAACCTCCTTGCTGAAAACGAAAGAGACCTTGAGAAAATTCGGAGTGAATGTGATGCCTATCTCCGGCGTTTCACCAGTAAGTTAATTGAACAGGAGAAAAATCACGCGACTAAAATTGAGATTCTCTCCTTCAGAAAATTCCTTACGGAGTTCATCCGAGATTTCCTATTCGCCGAGATCGCGAAAAACATACTCGGAAATGCACTCCCCAAACGTCTCAATTGGTTCCTCGAGCTCGTCGATTCTGAAGTCATGCCAATTGAAATTGGAAAAACGAAAGTGTCACCGAGCCATCACAAAGTGAAAGACGCTCGCCCCAGTGAATGTGAATCCGGCACAATTGTCGAGGTCGTCACACCGGGCTTACAATCAAGAGACGGTAAACGCGTCAACCAGATGGCTGTCGTCATTGAAGCGGAGTAAATCATGCCAACCCCAGCGCAGTTGATTGAGCGAGTCGCACAGATACCACAAGTAAAACTTGGTCATTTCCCAACACCCCTTGAAGAATGTCCGAGACTCTCCGATGCACTCGGAGGTCCGCGTATCTTCATGAAACGCGAAGATTGCTCAGGTTTGGCATTTGGGGGGAACAAGGTGCGGCAGCTCACGTTTACACTCGGCGACGCTGTCGCGCAAGGCGCCGATACAATCGTACACGGTGCGGCATCGCAATCAAATCACTGCAGACAAGCCGCCGCTGCTTGTGGCAAACTTGGACTTAAGTGCTATCTGCGTCTCGCCCGCGACCACAAGAGTATCCCGCAAGGTAATTTATTGTTAGATAAATTAGCCAGCGTTGATATTGAGATCGTTGATGTCCCCTTCGGACCCGAATTAGATGCGGTGAAGCAGGAATTGGCGAAAAAATTGGAATCTGAAGGGCTGAAACCCTATGTTGTCGCGGGTCCGCGTTCAACCGCACTTGCTGCTGTTGCTTTCGCATGGTGCATCGCTGAAATTGCACAACAGCAAGAACAGTTAGGTATCGATGCAAATTGGATTTACACCTCCTCCGTAGGTGGCACACAAGCAGGACTCGTCCTCGGCACCAAAACGCTTGCCCTGAAAATGAAACCTTTCGGTATCGCACCAATTCGCTGGGAGAATAAACACGAGCGTTTACGCACCGCTGCAAACGATGCAGCAGCCATCCTCGGACTTGACAATACACAGGTCGCAGATGCAGACATTCAGAATACGGACGACTATGTTGGACAGGCTTACGGGTATCTCACACCCGAATGTATTGATGCCCTTAAGCTTGTTGTCAAAACAGAGGGGATTTTTCTCGATCCCGTCTACACTGCTAAAGCCATGGCGTGCCTCATCGACCACATTCAACAAGGCAAACTTGGACGTGACGATACTGTCATTTTCCTACACACCGGTGGCACTCCCGCACTCTTTGCTTATCAAGAGGAATTAGTTGCCGACCTCTAACTTCAATTACTCCGGATTAAAACCGCAGCTGGATTCAGTGGTACCATCTTGCTAATCTGATGCAATAGTCTCCTTCCCCGACTCCCCTCTGAATTGATTTTTCCTTTGACTTTTTTCTTCTCTGTGATTACCTTAACGTGAGCTCTATAATACCTACTCCCAGAGAAGGACCTTCAAAGTTTTGCCCTATATATACCGCTCTAACGACAACCACTATACGCCCGGTGAAAATCTAAAGAACTTATTTGAAGAGTTGGTAGTCCAACCGTTTAAACGCAACCTACCCGTATTAGCCGAAGATGTTAAAAATAACAGAATATACTACTGGGAAGATATTGCGCGCATTCTCAGACAAGGACAAAGCAATTTCGATGAAACGTCCTATGATAAACCATCGAATGAATATTATTTTCCAAAGGACAAGGTGGCTATCTATTGCGGACATCACATGCCAAGACACCTTTTTAGTTCTTATCACATTTTTACACATCGCCTCACACCGATAAGCGAGAAGGATAAAGTTGTATTCATAGATTTCGGTTGTGGCCCCTTAACTTCAGGGATTGCTTTTCGAGCCTTTGCAGGACAGAGCGACATTACCTATTTAGGAATTGATAGTTCGCAAACCATGCTTGATAAAGCGGCGGTAATTAACAGGTACGGTCCCAATA
>VXZL01000005.1 GCA_009845505.1 Candidatus Poribacteria bacterium
TCCTCAGAATGCACAAATATTACGTCAAACACGGAGGCATAAATATGTTAGGCCTTGGTCCATGGGAATTACTAATTGTGTTGGCTGTTGTGTTACTCATATTCGGCGGGAAACGCTTACCTGAACTGGCGCGCGGACTCGGTAAAAGTGTCACAAATTTCAAGGAAGGTCTCAACGAAGAACAGTCAGAGGAAACCGAAACCACAACACAAGCACAACAGAAAAATGGAATACCCCCAAAAGAGAAAACCGGATAGAAACGCATTGATTCTACTATCGCTATTCCTACTTTAAATTTTGTAGGTGCGGTTTGGAACCGCACCGGATAGAATATTACCTTTAACTGGTAACCAACAACCAATAACTAACAACTAAAAATGAACGACAAATTACCCGATTTTCTTCAGAATGTCATTGAAGAATACCCCGAAGTCTGGAAAGCCTATCAAGCATTAGGTGAAGCGTGTGGTACCGCCGGTCCTCTTGACCCAAAGACAGCGAGGCTCGTCAAACTCGCATTGGCTATCGGTGCCAAATCTGAGGGTGCTGTACATTCGCACACCCGCCGCGCCCTTCGAGAAGGTATCACGAGAGAAGAAATACAACAGGTCGCACTCCTCGCAATAACTTCCATTGGCTGGTCCTCGAGCATGGCTGCCCTGTCTTGGATTCAAGATGTACTGGACAAACAGTCGTAGTTCGCTCAGGAAAATCGGTATGGAAACAGGTCATAAATACCACCAATGTCTCCGTGCAGTTCTGATACTGACCACTCTTTTGTGGTTCATACCCGCCGTCTGCAGAACCGAAACGACAGCAACGGTTCAACAAGGCGTGGAATACGCCAAATTGCGGCTCTATCCACAAGCAGTGGATACCTTTAAATCCATTCTATCGCAACAACCCACAAACGCACACGTACGCTTTCAACTGGCGAACGTCTATAAACTGCAAGACGAATTGGAATTAGCAATTCAGACGTTCAATAGGATTCTCAAAATTGCAAATCCAAGAGATCCCTCTACAAAGGACAGGCTTCACGGATTAACGCATCTCGCGCTTTCTGAAATCTATTGTGAGCAAAGTAAACTGGACATCGCAGAACAGCACGCCAAAGCAGCCGTTCAGAGATGTCCGACCGAGGCAGACACACACTACCGACTCGGTTATATCTACACGCACCAAGCGAAGTTCCACGAGGCACACGCCGCCTTCAAACACACCCTCGCACGCAACCCCGATTTCGCTGAAGTTTACGAATGGCTCGGTTTGATTGCCCTCATGCAGCACAAACCACAGGAAGCCGTCGAACACTATCAGACAGCAATCCAGAAAAAGCCATACGTTCAGAGTAACTACTATAATCTCGCCAAAGCATACCGGCTCCTCGGAAACACGGCAGCAGCAACAGAACAACTCAAATTGTTCGAGCAGATGAAAACCTACTACGACCAGACCTACGCAATCGAAGGTGCCCTCGCAGAAAACCCAACGAACACCACCCTCCGACTAAAATTAGCCGAGATACACCTCGAACACAAACACACGGCTGCAGCAATCACGACATATCAGGCACTGATTCAGTTGAATCCAAAGTCTGCCGTCGGATACGACAAACTGGCGCGACTCTACATGAATCTCCATAAGCCTGAGCAGGCGATTCCGCTCTTTGAAAAAGTCCTTGAACGCAATCCTCATGCTGTAGAAGCACACGTCCGACTCGGTTGGCTCTATACCCAACTAACGTCGTTTGACAAAGCAGAAGCACATCTACAAGCAGCAATAGAAAAAATGCCACAACTTACGTTGGCGTATCACGGATTAGCCGAAATTTACACAAAACAAGGGCAGTTTCAGAAAGCGATAGACCTCTACCGGCATATCACACAGATTGACCCAAATGATAGCGACGCCTGGGAGGCATTGCAGAACTTGGAACGTTCAAAGTAAGACACACAAACACCGCGCTGAACCTACCCTTATGCAAAAAAACGACCCTAATAACATCAGACACGCCTATCGCTTTTTCGCATCAATAATTACAACGATATTCATAAGTTTCCAATATTGCGCGCCTGTGTCAGCAGAACAAATTTTCGTTGATGTCACCGAATCTGCGGGACTGACGTTCATGCATACCGATGGCAGGAGCGGTTTACGACTCTTCAACGAGTTCCTCGGATCCGGCGGCGGATTCTTTGATTATGACAATGATGGCGATCTCGACATCTACCTCGTCAACGGCGCAATTCAGACGGACAGTCCATCAAACCAAGCACAACCCAACACGCTTTACCGAAACAACGGCGACGGCACCTTTACCGATGTCACTAAAGAAACAGGCGTGGGCAGCACTGCCTATGGTGTCGGTGCGACTGTCGGTGATTACGATAACGATGGAGACCTTGACCTATACGTCACCAACTTCGGCGAAGACCAACTCTACCAAAACAATGGTAACGGCACATTCTCAGATATAACGACGCAAGCTGGGGTCGGCAACCGAAACTGGGGAACCAGTTGCGCTTTCGCTGATGTCAATAATGATGGGCACTTGGACCTTTATGTAGCCAACTATGCCGTATATACGCCAGAGAACGATATCCGATGTGAAGAGCGGAGGGTTCACGTCTATTGTGGACCACATGCGTATCCAGCCGTTCACGATACTTTCTATAAAAACAACGGAGACGGCACATTCACGGACGCTTCACACCTATACCAACCACCAAACTTGCATCCGCAGCACGGGTTAGGCGTAACATTCGGGGATTACGACACCGATGGTGACATAGACCTCTACGTCGCAAACGATCAAAATCCAAACTTCCTATTCCAAAACAACGGGAACGGCAACTTTTTAGAACTTGCATTAATTTCGGGGGTGTGCTATAATGATATGGGGAAAGAGGAAGCTGGAATGGGAACGGATTTCGGTGACTACGATAACGACGGAAGACTCGATCTGACTGTCAGTAACTATCAGACGGAAACTAACACTGTCTACCGTAACCACGACGGTACCTTTTTCACCGACAATACGATCACCTCAGGCATCGCAGAAGTAACACACGGCTACTTGGGATGGGGCATCAGATTTTTCGACTACGATAACGACGGACACCAAGACATCTTCGTCGCCAATGGACACCTGATGGATAACATTACTGCCCTTGAAAAGCACGTCAGTTATCCTCAGAAAAATCTGCTGTTCAGAAATATAGGCGACGGCACGTTCGTGAACGTTACGTCAGAGACGGACGGGTTGGCTCTCAAAAAAGTGAGTCGCGGTGCTGCTATCGGTGATTATGATAACGACGGAGACCTCGATATTCTCGTTACCAACTGCAATCAACGTCCAGACCTGCTCCAAAACATCGTCGGCAACCAGAACAATTGGATACAAATCCAAGCCGTCGGACAAAAAAGCAACCGCTCTGGAATTGGGACAAGAATTAAGGTCGTAACCGGAACACACGTCCAATATCGGGAGGTGCAGAGTGGCGGGAGTTACCTCTCTTTCCACGACCTGCGCGCCCATTTTGGCGTTGGCAAAGCGGAACAGATTGAACGCCTCGAAATTCGCTGGACCAGTGGACACATCGACACAGAGACCCATTTGCCTGTCAACCAACGGTTCATCGCAGTCGAAGGGCAAAAGATCGTTCCTATAGATTAGTGCTTTATCCATTTTGAATTTTAAGGATTGTTCATCGTAGGGGTGAGGTTTCCTCACCCGATGGCAAAACAGATACCCCTAATTTGAATCTGGGCAGGACACTAATTACACTAAAAAGTAAAATGCTCCTCTTGGCAGGCGGGTTTATATTTCGCCTTGCTTTGAAAGAGACTTTTATGTATGGAGGTAACATGAGAAACCTATCTATTATCCTAACTCTCATCGTGTTCGCGGCAGCTGCTGCCTACGGACTAAATGAGCCAGAGGAATCGCTTATCCTCTACTTCTCATTCGATGAAGTCGACGGGGACACCACCATCGATCATTCACTGTATGGAAACGATGGCGAAATGATGGGCGACCCGAAGCTTGCTGACGGAAAATTCGGCAAAGCATTGCAATTCAACGGTGAGAGCGACTGGGTTGAAGTCCCACACGATGAAATTCTTACCGTTGATGAGAGCGTAACTGTTATGGCGTGGATTAACACAGAACGCCATCAAGGGCCCGCTGCACAGCGGTGGCAAGGCATCGTTGCGAAGAGCAACGGCCCCCGCTCCTATAGTTTCTACACCGAATTTCCAAGCGAATGTCTCCACCTGAGTGTCGGGGGCGCAGGAAGCGTTTGCAACGGAAAAGTCGAACTTGATGAGTGGCAACACGTCGTCGCACAAGTCGACGACGGCACACACCGGTATTGGATAAACGGTGAAAATGTGGGAGACTTCCCAGGAAAACCACCCCCGCCCGGCAAAGCGGATACCGCCAACGTCCTCGTTGGGAAAACGCACGAAGGTAACCGCGAATTCCTCGGACTCATCGACGAAGTCCGTATCTGGAACCGCGCCTTGAGTGAAGAAGAAGTTAAGTAACAGATGGAAATGGGCTTCTTCGAGATTTTCGCCGTCGACCCAAGCCAGAAACTTACGACGACTTGGGGACATCTGAAAACATCAGAACGATAAAACCTGCCGCGCGCTTTGGAATCGGGACTCCGCTTCTAAGCGCGCCTTCCGCTATCAAAACACGGAGAAAAAATGAAAATATTCCTCTCTATATTAGCAATCGTTGCACTAACGGCATCTTTCGCCTATGCTGCAGATCCGTCTGATGACTCGCTTATCCTCTACTTCTCTTTTGATGAACTTGATGGCGACACGGTTACCGATCATTCGCAGTACGGAAACAACGGCACTATCGCTGGGACCCCTGAGTTAGTTGCCGGACAGTTCGGTAACGCACTCAAACTGAATGGTGAGAGCGACTGGGTTACAGTACCACATGCTGATATTCTTACTGTTGATGAGAGCGTCACTGTCATGGCGTGGATTAATGCAGAACGTCATCAAGGGCCCAACGCCCAACGCTGGCAAGGTATCCTCGCAAAAGGTAACGGGCCACGCTCTTACAGTTTTTACACTGAATTTCCGAGCGAATGCCTCCACCTCAGTGCCGGTGGTAGCGGTAGTGTTTGTACGGGCACAGTAGCACTCAATGAATGGCAGCATGTTGTCGCCCACGTAGATAACGGCACACACCGGTATTGGTTAAACGGTGAAAATGTTGGCGAATTCGACGGTCAAAATCCGCTACCAGGAGCCGCTGACACCGCTGATGTACTCGTTGGAAAAACACACGAAGGCAACCGCGAATTCCTCGGACTCATTGACGAAGTCCGTATCTGGAACCGTGCGCTCAACGAAGACGAGATTCGCGCCGAGATGGATACATCACTGACACCGGTCAATCCACTTGGAAAATTAGCCACAACGTGGGCAACCGTAAAATCTCAAAGGTAATCAATTTGCTCTCGGCGTATTAAACCGACTTCCGACGGTGAGTAGGTAGTAGCGACTAACTGCTATCTACTCACCGCCAATTGCTAATTGCTGACAGCCATTAAAAAAGGAGAATCCATAACCCTATGAACGGAAAATTTATCGCGTCCGCAGACGTAGAACGGGACGAACTCGACTGGGGGACAATCGGGTGGCTGAGCCGTCCAGAAAGCACAAACGCCAAAGACATCGTCGCCATGGAGGTTAGCCTCTCCCCGGGATATGGACACGACTTCCATAAACATCCCGAACAAGAAGAGGTCATTTACGTTATGGAAGGCAGCGTCGAACAGTGGCTCGAAGATAAGAAACAGGTCCTCAACGCAGGCGACTCTGTATTCATTCCTGCGGATATGGTTCATGCGTCCTTTAACGTCTCTGATCGGTCCGCGAAGTTGTTTGTCACCCTGAGTCCATCCAAAGGCACAGAGGGATACCAACTCATTGATGTCTACGATCAAGCACCCTGGAACACGCTCCGATCATAACCGTCTTTTTAACGCTTTTAATAATTGATAATGCTCGAAACATCATTCATTCGCCAGAGAATGCGCGAATTCTACGAGACCTCGGAAACCTATAAGAAGCTCTTAGACGCGCACGACGAGGACTATCTCCGACATTACGTAGAACTCGTTATCCGTAACACCCCTCCCCAGTCCAAGATACTCGACTTGGGATGTGGGAACGGTATCTCGGCGCGGTTACTCAATCAGGGAGGCTTCGATGTCGTCGGCACAGATATTTCCCCGCTCTTCCTCGCAGAAGCACGGCACTGGGAAAATCCACGCCTCCGATACCACGTCTGTGATGTGATGGAACTCCCCTTTGAAAGTGAGTCATTCGATGTTATCTGTTCCAACGAACTGATTGAACACCTGCCCGATGTCGAAATAGCACTCACCGAAATGATACGGGTCGTTCGCAAGGGTGGAAGGATTGTGCTCTCTGGACCGAACCTCTGTTCCCCCTTAATCCCACTCTTTGATTGGCTATCTTTGATGGCGGGCAAATCCGGTAGACCTGTCTGGGGTGAAACAAAGCAACAAGCACTGAAACAGTTTATACGAAACTGCAGGCTTCACATAAGGAAACGATTTTTTACGAAATCACCGAACTTTATCTATCGTGAGCCCGATTTGCAGGCTGATGCCATCGGCGGCGATGCCGACAGCGCGTATTACGCCAGCCCTGTTGATCTCGCCCAATTTTTCCGACGCAATGGCTTCACTGTCGTCAAAAAGGCTGTCGGGTTCGGTACAAAAGGCAGAATCATCGCGGGTGCTTTCCCGTACCTGAGTCCTTATATCACTATGGTCGTCCAAAAATGAACATTCGCGCCGACGATTTTGTCTTAGAGATAGGAAGCGGTCATAACCCAAAAGCACGTTCCGACGTTTTGTGCGACAAATTCATAGAAGACGATGAACAGCGGGGCGGTAAAATCATCGCCGACCGACCGATTGTAGAAGCCGATGGACAGTTTCTGCCCTTCGCGGACAATGCATTCGACTACGTTATCTGCTCACATGTCTTGGAACACGTCGAAAATCCGAGACAACTCATTGCTGAATTAATGCGTGTCGCAAACCGAGGTTATATCGAAACGCCGTCTGAAATCGGCGAGCGGATTTATGGATGGCACTACCATAATTGGATAGTCAATCTAATCGACAACCGTCTGATACTACAAAAGAACAGCACGAGTCCTCAATTTGGACAACTTTTTCACACACTGGCGGCGAAAGACAAGTACTGGAAACGGTTTCACATCACGCATCACAACCTCTTCCTCGTTCAATACGAATGGGAAGGCGAAATAGATTACGAGATACGACAAGAACAAAAATCGCCGCTCAATCTGGAATGTCCAGAGACCCTTGAGAAGTTCGTCGCGGCAGGTAAAGAAACCTCGGCACACAGTCAGTGGTTACCGCTGCTCAAAAGCGCAGTGCCACGGAGCATCGTTTCCCGTGCCAAATCGCTCTTAAGAAAAGGAAACCGAACCCGTCAAAAAAAAACATTACAAGAAATTCTCGTCTGTCCGCAGTGTAAAGGCGAAATCATACAAGAAGAACAAAGTTTCTACTGCAAAACATGCGAGCGATGCTACCCAATTATTGACGGAATTCCTCGGTTGTGTTTATAGATGCCAGGCGTTACCCTTGCTATCTTCAAAGCTTTCTAAAGGAAATGAAAAAATAGAATGGAAACCAATACAAACAACATAGAAGATCGAAATATCGTGATTATTGGCGGCGGCACCGCCGGTTTTGCCGCTGGTATCTATACCTCCCGCGCCATGCTTGAACCCGTTCTTATCACAGGCGACGCACTCGGCGGGCAACTCTCTTTGACGCTTGACTTGGAAAACTATCCCGGGTTCTTCGGCAACGAAGCCGGTCTATTCATACAAGGCATGCAAGAACAGGCAGAACGGTTCGGCACCGAAGTCAAATTCGACACCGTAACAGCCGTTGATTTCTCTCAACATCCATTTGCTGTTACGACTTATGAGAAAGAGTACCGCGCCAAATCCGTAATCATAGCCACGGGTGCTTCTCCGCGCACCCTCAATGTTCCCGGTGAAGAGGCATACGGCGGACGCGGTGTATCCTACTGTGCTACGTGTGACGGGTTTTTCTTCCAAGACCAACGACTCATCGTTGTCGGTGGCGGAGACGCAGCGTTAGAGGAAGGTATCTTTCTTACAAAATACGCATCCGAGGTATACATCGTCCATCGGCGCGACCAACTCCGAGCAAGCCAGATTATGCAGGAACGCGCCTTCAAAAATGACAAAATCAAGTTCATCTGGGATACAATCGTCGAAGAGATAAACGGTGATACGGAAAAAGTGACGGGTGCTACCCTCAAAAACGTCAAAACCGGCGAGACGCAACGCTTCCCTATTGACGGTGTGTTTATTTTCATAGGGCATATTCCGAACACAGAACTCTTTACAGATGTCATAACTATGGACGAACAAGGCTATATCATTGTTGATGATATGCAGCGTACAAACGTAAATGGTGTCTACGCCGCTGGCGATGTGCATGACCATGTATTCCGCCAAGCGATTACCGCTGCCGGTGCGGGTGCTGCAGCCGCTATCGCCGCTGAAAAGTTCATCGCTGAATTAGAGAACCGCGCCTATCCGGGGAATTGATCCCGGATTAGGTGAACCGTAAAGAAGGTTGATATTCACCAACAGACTAAAGTACAATTGTTGATATGGCTTACATCAGAGAGCAGCCCGATCCAGACTTTGCGTCCTTGCCGCACGGTAGATACGATATTGTGACCAAAAATGCTTTGCAGAAATTTCCTGAAGACATTTTGAGGACAATCTTGGGACGCATTGATTTTCAGGTTGTAGAATTTGTGGAAAGCGAATTCACAAATGTTGAAATTCGCCGGACAGACAGTCTTATAAAAGTACGACTTGACGATGAACTCGTTTTGGCGCATATTGAATTTCAGGTAGGCGATAGTACAGCTGTCGAAATGGCGCGCCGCAACGTAGGCTATCTCGGCAGATGCTACGAACGATACGGCTTACCAATCCTTTCTCACGTTATCTATCTCCGCCCGAATGCCGGGCGGAATGATCCAGGCGGTTACAGGCAAGACGTGCTGAACTATCGGTTCATCGTTGAGTACAAAGTGATTCGTCTGATTGAACTTGAGGGTCAATCTGTTTTTGACGCAGAAAATGCTGGACTCATGCCGTTTGCGCCGTTGATGCAGCCTCCAACTGGTATGGAAGGGCTCCAATGGGCAATTCAGTGTAACGAAAGAACAAAGACACTCTCACTCACTGCAGATATTCGGAGCAATCTCCTCGTATCACAATGGGTCATGAGTGGGTTAATTCATCCGCATCAAGCAATTAGTAGTTTTTTATCGGAGGCAGTCATGCGAGAATCTTCAATCTATGAACACCTTTTACAAACAACTGGAGAAGAACGTTACCAACAAGGTATACAACAAGGTATACAACAAGGTATACAACAAGGTATACAACAAGGCACTGAGCAAGGCGCATTACAAACTGCAATCAAATCCATCTTTGATGTTCTTGAGTTCAAGTTTGATGGACGCGCAGTGCAGGCGTTTAGACCCGCAATAGAAAGTATCCAGAATCTGCAACGTCTTGAAGCGTTGCATCATGAAGCTTTACGCGCAGAAACCTTTGAGGCATTCGCTCGTACTTTGAGCACAAATGGCAACTAACTGAAAGGAAATTGTTTCAGTGACTGATCGCAAACACCCGCGTCTCACACTCGGCTTAGATTCCAGCACACAAAGCCTCTCCGCTGTCGTCATTGACATAGACACGGCGGAAAAACGCTTTGAACACGCACTCGATTATCGCACCGATGAACGACTCAACCAATTCGGTATCGGGGAGGACTACATCTTACCGCCGAGAGAAGAAGGCGAAGCCGAGCAACCGCCATTGATGTATCTCGCCTCGCTCGATGCATTGTTCGCTGACATGCAAGCGGCAGGTATCGCCTTAAAGGATATTGTTGCGATTAATACATCAGGACAACAGCACGGACACGTTTATCTGAACCGAAATGCAGCGAATATCTTCTCCAACCTGCAAAAATCAGAAAGCAACGCGTCTGAATTAAAAGTGCTATTGGCGGACGCTTTCGCGTATCCCAACGCACCAATCTGGATGACCGCTAACACGCTCACCCAAACCAATGCTGTCCGAGATGGGGTTGGTGGGAAAGCGGAAATGATTGCGCGCTCCGGTTCAGATGCACCGCTCCGATTCACCGGTACCGTCATGCGACGCGTCGGAGAACAGTCTCCCGAACACTATACGGCGACAACAAAAATCCAGTTGATTAGCAGCTTCATTCCAGCCGTGCTAACTGGTAATGCAAACGTGCCTATCGACTACGGCAACGCCTGCGGAATGTCGCTCATGAACTACAAGAAAAAGGTATGGGATTCCGCACTATTAGAAGCAACCGCGCACGGCTTACCGGGAGGCGTAGAAGGATTCCAATCAAAATTGCCAACCCTCGCACCTCCAGATTCTGTCGTCGGTAACCTTGCGGCGTATTACGTTGAGAAATACGGCTTCGATCCTGGATGCGCAGTCATAGCAGGTTCCGGCGATAACCCACAGGCAAAAGTGCCTGTTGCTGGAGACCTCCTGAGCCTCGGTACGAGTTTTGTCAATATGGTGTCAACGGACGGCGACACACTCGACCCAGAAGGGTTTGCTAACGCCATGTACGACGGCATCAACCGACCCTTCATGTTCGGCTGCCGCACCAACGGCGCGATGGTCTGGGATGCCGTGAGAGCCAATTATGGATTCACAAAAGAAGAATACGCACCCGCAGAAGCTACGTTGCAAGCCGCCGCACCCGGGCAGTTTATGACGTTTTGGCAACCCAAAACCGAATCCTTTCCAGTCTCTGGCGCGTTTGAACTAATACGTACCTCACCAGAACACACATTAGCAGCAGACTATACGGGTATCATTGAAACAAGCCTTGCCGCCCTTTACATCTACTCCGCTGTCTTCACAAAACAGACACAAGCACCGCTGTTTGTAACGGGTGGAGCAACGGATAGTCCCGGAATCATGCAACGGGTCGCCGGAATCTGGAATAGACCTACACTCCCAGTGGAAAAGGGGGGCGCAGCCCTCGGTGCCGCTGTCGCAGGCGTGAAAGCATTTCTTGATGCAGACCCTGACACAGAAAATGAGTCCTTCGATATTGAGGCGTTCAGTGCTTCAGTCTTGAAACGCGGGGAACCTATTCAGCCCAATCCCGCAGACATTGCCGCTTACCACGGCGAAGGAAAATATCTCCAACGGTTTCGTGAAAAATACGAACAAATTATGGAAGCACATCCGATGTAACAAATATCGTGCTTCATCCATTTTGAACTTAAAGGTCGGTTCGTAGTAGTGCGATTCATCGCACGTTGTTTGGTATCTGGAATACAAGAAATGAAAGAACAACTCACACACTTTGACGAAAAAGGCAACACACGGATGGTGGATGTCGGCGGCAAGCAAGAAACCTTGCGTGTCGCCATCGCCCGTGGACACATAACCGCCCGCACTGAAACGCTTCGATTAATCACTGAAGAAAAAATGAAGAAGGGCGATGTTTTAGAGGTTGCACGCCTTGCAGGTATCATGGCAGCAAAACGGACGGGTGAACTCATTCCCCTCTGTCATCCGCTCGCATTGACTTCGATCCGCGTTGAACTCGTCATCGCAGCTGAAACACCACGGATTGAGATTCAAGCAGAAGTCCAGACGGTCGGACGCACAGGCGTAGAAATGGAAGCACTCACCGCTGTATCCGTCGCAGCACTGACTGTCTACGATATGTGTAAAGCGGTAGATAGGGAAATGGTCATCGCTGATGTCAGACTTGTCAAAAAGACTGGTGGTAAAAGTGGTGATTTCATAGCGACTTCCGATACATAATTCTCTCAGAGAAACGGATTAGGAGGTTGGAAAGAAAATGCATCAATCACTCACTATGGGAACCCTGAAAAATAAACAGACATTTTACCCCACCCCGGTAGGTGCGGTTTCTAACCGCACTGGTGCTGAATGTCTAATTAATTCTAAGGTTTACCATAAA
>VXZL01000673.1 GCA_009845505.1 Candidatus Poribacteria bacterium
GGGTTACCACCACAACCAACCTCAAGTGTTGTATTTTTCTCACTCGCGGTAAAGCAGAAAGGTTAGAGATTTGAGACCATTTAATGGAATATAACCCCATCAGTATTATACATTATATAAGGAGTCAATATGTCAAACTCAAAGGATTTTACCGAAGGTGAATGGCTAACCGTCGCTGAAGCGGCGGAATATGGTAATATGCGCAAAACGACCATCTATGCTGCGCTGGAGAAGGGGCTTCCGCATAAAGTGAACGATAGTGGACATAAAATTATTAACAGGAATGCCCTTGAGCATCATTTCTGTCCGTTCAAGCAGGCTGTCAATTATAATCGAGCAGACGCAGATGCCAATGAACAAATTCAATCTGTCATCATTTTGCAACAGCAAGAAACTATAGCCTTACTGAAAAACCAGATCGAATATCTTCAAAGCGAACTGGATAGATTTCACGAAAGAGAGTCTAAGCTTTTAGCGTTAATTACAGAAAAACATGCGGAATAGCAATTCAATTTACACCAAAAATGGAATTGAGATTAGTTCGATCTTCATACCTATCTTAGTTCCATTTTTGCGTTAAACCTGCCCAATTTACAGATTTTAACCCTCAGTGCGATTATATTACATCTCGCAACGTGGACATCGGTCCAGCCGCATCTTGAGAAGTCCAAAATTTGGACTATCCCCAGATCCCTATCTCACGTAATACCGACTTTCTGATTTTGCAGACCATCGTATATGCCGGATCAAACACGTTCCCCATATCATACTCTACCGTCTGTCCTAAAAGAATGTGTGCTGCGCGTTTCTCTAAACCGAGTTCATCTAACCACCGGAGGAGTTCCGTCGTTGCGTGTTGCACAGCCTGATCCAAGGGACGCGCATTGCCTGCTGTGAGAATATAATCATTGTTTTCCGCGCGGGGCCAGTTGATGCTTTTTCCCTTGCGGACTTCAACCGTAAATTGCACATCAAAAGAGATTTCAACACCAGTGCCGACAATTTCTCCATCCCCCTGTACACCGTGTCCATCACCGAGGTGAAAGAGCGCGCCGGAGACGAAAACCGGGAAGTAGACGGTAACACCCTCCTGAAAACCGCGATAGTCCATATTGCCGCCGTGCGTAGAGGAGGTCGCCGTTGAGATCGCTTGTCCACGCGGGGGCGCGACACCGAAACATCCGACCATCGGTTCAAGCGGGAGCGTGAGTTTACCCAACTGTGTCTCTGGGGTCATCAACGTCGCCGTCCACTTTTCCACATCCACATGCCACTCTGCGCGTCCATTTTCTGGCATCTCGGACGCTACGTAGTGTGGATCAAGCACATTCGGTGCAACGACCAGAGCCGTCCGCCCAATTAAACGATTCGGAACTACCCGATCAAAGTGGACTGCTAATGTATCACCGGGTTCCGCCGATTCAACATAAAAAGGACCCGTCTGTGGATTGCCACCTGGGGTAACTTGCGTATCCGTGGCATCGTAGCCTGCGTTATCTACGGTCGTTGTGAAAACGGTGTCCCCGCTCTCAATATGAAGCACGGGTTCATGCGTCCCGATGGCCGTGTGATAGACTGTCGGTTCAAAGTGATGTATTGCCATTTTGAAATGTGTCTCCTCTTGTCAGTAGAGTTACAGTTATATATTAAGGTGCCAACAAGATACCATGTTTGAAAGATATAGTCAAGATAAGATCGGACTTACGAAGTGCCATTTTTGGTTGACATCTTCTCTGATACACGGTATGCTATATGTAACGTTAGGGAGGGTATTTTGAAAAAAGAGTCCGGATTATGGAAGAGTGTGCGGGACTTTTGGAAAACCGGAAAAACGGGTTTTGCATTGTTCCTGATTTCGCTCTTCGGTATTATCTACAGCTACATGGCATTGAATTATGAAATCTTGAGAGGCTGGAACGGGCACGTATCCGTTCAGAACGTTGTAAAAGACATTTCGGCATCTATTCCGGTCGCCGGTCTGTTAGTTGGGATTATCGTAGGAGGCATTGACGCTATCATGTTATTATCAGATTGGTATCTCGCAAGACAAGAAAAACGCATACAAGCAGCAGAAGAAGCAGCTAAAGCGGAAGGGCTTGAACAAGGCATTGAACAAGGCAAAGCAGAAGTGTATCAGCAGATTGCTGAATGGAACGAACGCAGAAAGGCCGCGGAGGCGCGTGGCGAATCCTTCGCAGAGCCACCCCCCGGCATAACACAAAATGGTTCAGAAAGATAAGGACTCCAATGAAAAAGATTTTTAGAAGCATGTTTAAAGACCAGATAAGCGTTGTGATCTTGATGATCACCCTACTCTTCACACTAATCACAAATGCCAACGCACAACACGACTGGACAGAACAGGTTGCCGCCTACAAACCGATGGTGGTAAACGTTGAAACCTCCTCCGAGGTCGTCTTTGAAACGGAAGCAAAAGGCACAAATTTCGCTACGGGTTTCGTTATAGACGCAGAACGTGGGATTATTGCCACGAACCGTCATGTCACTGGCAGCAGCCCCTCCTACGTTAAAATCAACTTCCACGACGGCAGCTTCACAGAAGCGCGTATCCTCTACTACGACCCGACACACGATTTCGGGTTTTATCAGATTAATCCCGAAGAAGTCGATTTTGAACTGAAAGCCGTCGAACTCGGCAAATGGGATACCCTCTCTCTTGGAGATGAACTCCTCCTCATCGGTAACAACGAAAAAGAGGAATATACGATCAAATTCGGAAGAATTACGAACCTCAACGTCAACAAAGGCGATCGACACTCCAGTTACATCCATACCACATTTGACCGGACAGGCGGATCAAGCGGCAGCCCCGTCTGGAATACCACGGGGCAAGTTATCGCGATTCATGCGCGGGGGACGGATACTTCCAGTTTTGAATTGCCCATTGACTACCTTCACGATGCGCTTGAACTAATTCAGAACAAGACATCAATCCAACGCGGTGAAATCGGCGTTGATTTGGAATTGGTCTCTATCGGCGAAGCCATCAAACACTTCAATTTTCCTGCAGCCTTGCGAAAAGAGATAGGTCCTTCTAAAGCCGGAACGCCAAAGGTAATTCAGATTGAGTCCATTGTGCCGAGGACAACAGGTGAAACCGTGCTTCGTGCATCCGACATCATCTATCGCATCAACAACGAACTTATCAAGGATGATCTCTACACCTTCGATGCAATCTTGAATCAAAACGTCGGAAAAAACGTCAACTTGGAGGTCTACCGCAACGGTGAAAACCTGAGTCTCGATGTACCTGTAGAGGACTTGGAGGCGAAGAAGGTGCAGCGATTCGTCAGATTCGGCGGTGCTGTTTTTCACGATATTACGCCACAACTCCGTCGGATACTTTTCTTAGAAGCCGATGGCGTTTATTTACCACATGCTGATGCAGGTAGCAGCTTCTCGCGGGTCGGTTTGCAAGAACGAAATGGAAACTCCAAGGTGGTCATTCTTGACATAAACGGAAAACAGATTCGCAATCTCGACGACTTCATCGAGGCGTGCCAAACGATTACTGATGGACAGCACACCTATGTCGTCGTCCGAGACTTCAATCTATTTGACAGCTCACCAACGCCGAAGAGTCTAACGGTTAACCTCAAATTCGGTCCACTACAGGAGTTTGAATGGAACTCAGAAATGTTGGATTGGAAAGAGGTGGGTGAAAATGGGGGTAAGTGACGATTTCTCAAGCCATTTTTGACTTGACCTATCCAACATACATCGGTTAACATATCTTCATGCGAAATTTTCTTTCTACTGCCCTTATTCTACTTTTCTTGGTTTTCAACAGCCATGAGACTGCCGATGCTGAGGCAAGCGTGACGATCTCACCCATGTACATCAGCGGGCAGCCCGGGGACGAACAGCCTGTTACAATCACTGTCCGAGATACGAATGGGGATCCAGCGAGTGATGTTCAGGTTCTCTTCCGAGTGAGTGACTGGACGGGAGTGTTCACCCCCACCATAGCCGTAACAAACAGCGATGGTATCGCGGAGAGTCTTCTAACCCTTCCAATTCGGAGTGCGACGATCTCTATCCGCGCCGACACCAATCCGCCAGTGCGCAAGTCTATGGACATTCGGGTTACATCTATACCCTACAGACTTGTAAAAGTTTCTGGTGACAATCAGAGCGGTGCGGCAGGGACACGCCTCCATTCGCCTTTTGTCGTGAGAGTGGACGATGTTAACAATTACGCGCTGCCCGGAAAATGGGTCACGTTCTCAATCGTCTCTGGTGGCGGACATCTCTCTGTAAGAACTATCAGAACAGACTTACGTGGGGAAGCCCAGACGCACCTCACCTTGGGCGATATAGCAGGCAATAACGTCGTTGAGGTAAGTGCCAGGGAGGTTTCACCTGTCCGCTTTCGTGCCACGGCTGTCGCTATCCCAGAAAAACTGGTAATTTCCTCTGGATCAGGCCAAACAGGGGTTCCAAAGCAGCGGCTTGCAGCACCATTTGCTGTGCAAGTCATAGATAATAACGGACATGGGGTTGAAAACGTGAGGGTCACGTTCAAGGTTACAGAAGGCAGTGGATACGTTTCGCCGTACCGGATACAGACAGACAAAGAAGGATTTGCCAAAACGGATTTTATCCCCCGAAATCGCGGCACCGTCAGCGTTGAAGCGACTGCCGACGGTCTCTCGCCTGTGACCTTCACTGTGCAGGTTGGCACTCCAGCGAATAAAGTGCACCGTATTTCCGGGAATGAACAGAAGGGCATACCGGGCAGCCCGCTTGGAAAACCCCTTGTGGTCGAAGTGCAAGACGTAAACGCTGAACCTGTTGTAGGAACTACAGTGACTTTCACGGTAATTGCTGGTAATGGGAGCGTCTCGGCTGCAATTGCGACGACGGATACCAAGGGGCAGGCGCGAACTTACCTCACACTCGGTAATAGGTATGGTGTGAACACCGTGAAAGCGAATGTCTTGGGTGTTTTTAGAGGCATCAGGTTTAATGCCACCTCACACATAGAAGTACTTACGCCTACAGCGACGCACCCACCGCTATATTGGATAGATACATCGACCGGCACCCTCTACCGCCTCGTTGGGACCAAAGTGGAAAATCTCGTGCCCAGCGTCCAGAATGTCACGAGCCTTGCTGTAGACGTGGCAGCGGGTAAGCTTTATTGGACGGCAAAGACGAGTGATAGAACTGGTAATATCCAACAAGCCGATCTCGATGGCAAAAATGTTCGACGGATTAAGGAATTAAGGAGCATCCCCTACAATATTGCGATTGACCCGACGCGAAAGAAACTTTACTTGACGAACAATTGGGGGAAGATCCAGCGGCTTAACGTTGATGGGACAAACTTTGAACCGAACTTTATCACGGGCTTAGATGCGCCGATGGACATCGCGCTGGATGCTGCGGGCACCAAAGTTTATTGGACGGAGGGTGCCGGCCGCATCGGGGGTGCCAACCTTAAGGGAAACCCAAATATCCGATATGTGTTCACGGGACCAGGGAAACCGCTGCGCATTGCTGTCGTTGAAGGCAAAGTCTATTGGATAGAAGGGTTAAACCAGAACAAGGGCAGAATTCGTCGCATCGGTTTTAAAGATAAGAAGGCTGAAGAACTCGGGACGCTCAGAAATGTACCGCGGGGGATCGCTGTTGACAGCATAGGGCGTAAACTCTATTGGGTGACCGATCGCGGCAAAATCCAGCGTTCCGATATCAACGGGCAGCGAATTCAAAATGTCGCCATAGGCCTCATCAGACCCGGAGATCTCGCCATTGATACCCCTGAAAATGTGCTTACAGAAACAGTTGTTGAAGCAACACAGATGGCACCACAGACGACGGCACTCCCTGATGAAACGCAGTTGCTTATTAACTATCCTAACCCGTTTAACCCGGAGACGTGGATACCCTATCACTTGGCGGAAAGCACAGGCGTGAAGGTGAGTATCTACGATTCGCAAGGTACTTTGGTGCGTGTGTTGATCCTCGGTCATCAAGCTGCGGGGTACTACACGAGCCAGAGTCGCGCAGCGCATTGGGATGGACGGAACGCTCTGGGTGAACGCGTCGCCAGTGGCATCTATTTCTACCAGTTGCAGACGGACGAGTTTTCGTCGATGCGGAAGATGGTTATTTTGAAATAGCGAACTGCAAAATATAGAAAGAGCCACAGCCTAACAGGCTATGGTACAGTAATCCGCAGTTCCAGAGAAATGAAATCGGATGCGAAGTGCTTCTCAAAAATCCTGGCATAGTTGATGTGGACGCCTCTCCACGCAAGTCCCATCCCGACTGTCAGCGCGCCGTTTGAAATGCCGAGTCGGATGGGGAGGAAAGGGAAGGGATGCCATTCAGTTCCGATATATAACTCAGGTGTTTCCCCTTCGGTAGAGATCGCTACATCTGTCGAAAATTGGAACGTAGCATAGCGGTAGGCAGCACCGAAGGTTAGCCATTGGATACCGTAACCCTCCAGATTTTGTGCAAGGCATCCGAATTTGAGATTCGGGCGCGGTTTGAAAAGCAAACCGAGATCGTAAGCAGCTTGATAACCGAAGAATTGATAGACATCCGATGGGTGTCTCCGTTTAAATTTGAGGCTTAATCCGGCAGCAGCATAAGGACCGAGTTGACGTGCGACCCCATAATAGTTGAAATCAGGAACACCACTATCAACACCGATAGCGATTTTGTTGCCCCAAAAAAGGCTATAGCCTCGGTAGCTATAGCCGATACCTTTTGGATCAAATCGGTAATCGTTGCGGTCGTGAAACTTGTTGACAGCAAAAAGTTGGACACCTTCCCACTGAATGAGACCAGCGGGGTTCCAAAAGCCGGCACTTGCATCGTCAGCAACAGCAGTGAACGCATTGCCCATCGCTAAAGCCCGCGCACCAACATAGAGCGGACGTGCGGATTCAAAGGGAAATTCTGTTTGCTCATACGATTCGGGGTTACAAACCCCTCCTACAGGAAGCAACCAGAGCAAACTTATGACGGTGTAGATAGTTCTCATCATCCGTAATTTAGCACGAAACACACAATATAGCAAGGGAATGGCTAACAGCGACCAACCATTAACAAAATGCAAGACACACCAGTCGGCACCCTCTACCTCGTCAGCACCCCCATCGGGAACTTAGAAGACATTACTCTCCGTGCACTCCGTATTCTCAAAGAGGTAGATCTCATCGCTGCCGAGGACACCCGCCAGACCCGTCGCCTCCTAACACATTACGACATCCAAACACCACTGACAAGTTACTTTGAAGGTAATGCGCAATCGAAGTCTAATAAACTGATTGAACGTCTACAAACAGGCGAGACGATTGCGCTTGTTTCAGATGCTGGCACCCCTATCATCTCAGACCCAGGGTATCCACTCTTGCGTGGGTGTATCGCCGCAGAAATCCCGATTGTTCCGATTCCAGGGGCATCGGCAGTCGTCGCGGCGGCATCCGTTTCGGGTTTACCGCTCCACAACTTCACCTTTGAAGGCTTTCTCTCTCCAAAATCAGGAAAAAGGAAACGCCAATTAAGTGTATTCGCTGATGAAGAAAGAACGTTAATCCTTTTTGAATCCCCGCATCGGCTGCGCCGTTTTCTTGAAGATGTTCTTGAAGTACTCGGCGAACGCGACATCGTCGTAACCCGCGAATTAACAAAACGGTTTGAAGAGATATTCCGCGGGAATGTCAGTGAAGCCCTTGAGAAATTCCGTAGCACCGAACCGCGGGGAGAATTTACAATCGTTATTGCCGGTAAAAGGAGGTCAGATAACAACTGAGAAGATTATGCAAATAGCAGTTATTGGTGCAGGACTTATGGGACACGGCATCGCGCAAGAGTTTGCAAGTGCAGGCTATCAGGTACATTTGCACGATGTCACCGAGGCACAACTCGAAACGGCACGCATTCAGATTGGGAAAAATCTCAACGTGCTTGCAGAGAATGCCATTATTGAACGGGAAAGCATCCGGACAACGTTGGAGCGAATTCAGACCGACACAGCACTTGAAGCCGTCGCAAAAGACGCTGACTTTGTTGTGGAAGCCGTCATTGAGAACTTACCGCTAAAACAGCAGGTGTTTGAGAAATTAGACGTAATCTGCCCGCCGCATGCAATTCTGGCAAGCAATACCACCGCACTCATGCCGAGCCAAATTGGTGTGAACGCTAAGCGCAAGGACAAGATACTCAACACGCACTATTTTAATCCGCCCTACTTGATTCCGTTGGTCGAACTCATCCGCAGCCCCGAAACCTCTGATGAAACGGTTAACGTAACGTTTGAACTCCTGACGACTATCGGCAAAACGCCTGCAATCATTGAAAAAGAGGTCCCTGGTTTCGTTGGACCGCGGTTGCAAGCTGCGCTGATTCGGGAAGCGTTCGCTATCGTGGAGCAAGGTATCGCCAGTGCAGAAACCGTCGACCTCGTTGTACGGAACAGTTTCGGACGACGGCTCAGCGTTGCCGGTCCTTTTGCGGTTTTTGAACTCGCAGGATGGGACTTGGTACTTGCTGCCTTTGAAGAACTTTACAAAGACCTTAACAGCTCATCTGACATCAATCCGCTCCTCCGAGAAATGGTTGCGTCCGGCAAACTTGGCGTGAAATCGGGAGAAGGTTTCTATGAATGGCAAGCAGATAGCGTTCAGACGATCCAAGCACAGATGAACGGTGCCTTGATAAAACAACTGAAAAGCGACAAAAACGGCGCGTGAATTATACAAAGCTTCGATCTGTCAGTAAAATTACGTTCCTATCGGTGATACTTGGACTGAGCGTACTGGTTTTGAGTCATGCCGCGCTTCGTGAGTTAGTAACCGACATCGTCGCCAAGTTTCAGAATGTGGAGACGCTTCGGGATTATATCGCTGGATACGGTGCGCTTGCGCCACTTGTCTCTGCACTCCTGATGGTGCTGCAGAGCGTTATCGCGCCGCTGCCTGCTTTTTTAATTACCTTCGCAAACGGCTTGCTGTTCGGGGTCTGGTGGGGTGCGGCGTTGTCATGGAGCAGTGCGATGCTCGGTGCAGCCCTCTGTTTTTTTATCGCACGCGCTCTCGGCCGACCCGTCGTTGTTAAACTCTTAAGTGAATCCGCTATGAATACGTCTGACAGATTCTTTCAACGCTACGGTCAACACACAGTGCTCATCGCACGTTTGGTCCCTGTTATTTCCTTTGACGTTATCAGTTACGGCTCAGGACTCACCAGCATGCGGTTTGTATGGTTTGCAGTTGCCACCGGTATCGGACAACTGCCAGCGACGCTGCTCTATTCTTACCTCGGCGACCGAGTGTCAGGGAGTATCAAAGCCCTGTTCTGGGCGTTCGGAATCGTCATAGCAGTTTCAATTATAATCTGGCTGGTGAAAACCAAAACATCTCACCATAAACATGTTTTATGAAAGGATACCTTATTGTCGCTCTCAGCTTTGTAATGATGAACTTCTGCTGTCGCTCAACAGACCCACAAAGTTTCACAGACAAACAGCGAAGATACCCTCGCGTCCGGACAGCGATTCAAGAAACAGACGCTTCACTTCGCAAACTGTTTGCCGCCGAGGGTATTGCGTATCCCCCGAAAGAAATCTTTATCCGAGCCTTCAAACAGGAGAAAATCTTGGAAGTCTGGGCATTTTCAGCCGCCGATGCGGGTTTCAAACGGGTGAAACAATACCCTATCTGCCAGACATCAGGCAATTTGGGTCCCAAAAGACGCGAAGGCGATTTGCAAATCCCGGAGGGCTTTTATTATATTGACAGATTTAACCCCAAGAGCAACTTCTATCTATCGTTAGGACTTAACTATCCGAACCGCTCGGATAGGATTTTGGGCAGAAAAGGTAGACTCGGAGGCGATATATTTATACACGGCGGATGCGTCACGATCGGCTGCATTCCAATCACTGATGAATATATCAAGGAGATCTATTGGCTGGCGGTGCAAACGAAATCAAATGGACATTTAAAAATCCCTGTGCATATTTTTCCAACAAAATTGGACGATTACACAATGGCACGCTTAAAAAGCACTTTTCCGAATGATAACACCTTGATAAATTTTTGGGAAAACCTACAAATCGGGTATAATTGGTTTGAACGGAACCGGAAACTGCCGACAATCTCAATAAATCAACACGGTGAATACCAGTTTTCGGATGCTTCAGAAGAATAAAGGAGGCTCAAAATGATTCGTATAGGAGTCGTCGGAGTAGGCGGTATGGGCAACGCCCATTGCAATGCACTTCCGAACGTTGAAAATTGTGAATTTGTAGGTGTGGCAGACCTCCGCTTGGAAGCAGCGGAAGCCGTCGCCGAGCGGCATCAGATCCGAGCGTTTCAAGACTACCAGGAACTCTTTGACCTTGTGGACGGTGTCGTTGTCGCCACACCACCGATTGCGCATACACAGGTCATCGTCGATGCAGCGGCAGCAGGGGTGCACGCCTTCTGCGAAAAACCGCTCTCCTTAACGCTCGCCGATGCGGATACAATGATTGCGGCATCGGACAAGGCAGGGACGCATCTGATGGTAGGACAAGTATTACGATTCTATCCCGTCCACGAACTCGGTAAACAGATGGTAGACGCGGGTGACATCGGCGACATCACCTACATCGAAACCGATTATACAGGTCCCTACAATGCGCCGCGCACTCGTCCCGACACTTGGTACGGCACTGTCGGTGGACTCTTGGAAAACGGCATCCACAAATCTGATCTGATTAACTGGTTCGGCGGCACCGCGCTCACTGTCGCTGCTGAAGTCGGCAGTTTCTCTGGACATGACGATTGGGAAGATTGGACCCTCTCGCTCATCCGTTACGATTC
Organism: Candidatus Poribacteria bacterium; assembly: GCA_009845505.1. Taxonomy (GTDB): domain Bacteria; phylum Poribacteria; class WGA-4E; order WGA-4E; family WGA-3G; genus WGA-3G. The sequence goes on from VXZL01000673.1 coordinate 10,848, forward strand.
GGGTGCGGTCGGTATCTTGCGGTGGGGCGGCTTCCTCGGTGCACGCGGAACGAATGAGACCATCATTGACGGCACAAAAGGCTCACTCCGCTTGGATATGCGAGCCGATCTCGCCTATTTCAAGAAACTCGGTGGCGATTGGGAGGAGATCGTTCCGAATCGCGATGGACCTCACGGGGTTGTCGGCGAACTCACGCATTTTGTCGATTGCATCCGAGACAACAAAACGCCTATGATTGACGGCAGAGGCGGCAAACACGCCGTAGAAGTCGTCTTGGCAACCTATCAATCGGCGAAAGAGGGAACCAAGGTCGCTCTGCCGATGTGAACCGAAGCATAAAGGGTTGGAAGGATGGAAGCGAGGATGGATGGAAAAGAGGCCTCCGAATCTTCCAACCTTCCAATCCACCAACTTCTAAAGTATAATGATCTTCCTCGCGCTTAACATTGTCCTGCTCTCCGGGTTTGGGCTCTTCCTCAAGCACGCCAAGGATAACCAACAACGCCTAAATCCGATTGGCTTTATCAACTACCTCTGCGCTTTTTTTATCAGCATCTGGGTTTTATCGCAGGAACAAGACTTTGAATTCTCAAAACTGACCTTCGCGTTAGGTATATCAAACGGCGTGACCTATGCCGCTGGATTTGAGCTATTTACGCTCGGTATCCGGCTCAGTGGGATTGTCGTCACAGCTGCACTCGTCAGACTCTCAATCGTGGTCCCGATTGTGGTGTCGATGCTATTCTGGAAAGAGATTCCCAATCTCTGGCAAACCATAGGACTCCTCCTGACTTTCGTAGCGATTCCGCTCCTCAGCCAACGCGAAAAAGAGCCGACCTATAAATTCACACCCGATAGACCGGAAGTGAGTCAAGGCTTAGGGTTCGCTGTCGCTATCACAATCTTAATTATTACGGGTATCTCACGGCTCACTATGAAAGCCTTTAACGAAATGTGTCCTATCGACGAGAAATCGCTCTATATGAGTCTGCTTTTCGGTGTCGCTACGGTTATCTATTTAGGGATATGTCTCTATCAGCGAACGTGGCCGAACTGGTGGGAAGTCGCTTATGGGACTTTGATTGGTATCTGTAATGTGGGGGGGAGTTGGGCATTGCTGATTGCGCTTGACCATGTGAGTGCGCTGATTGCCTTTCCGATGTCAAGCTCCGGTGGTGTACTGTTCACGATGTTCGTCGGCATGGTGTTCCTCCATGAACGGCTGAGTCGGACTTCTATGATTGGTGCGCTGTTCGCAGCGATCGCCTTAATTTTTGTCAATTTGAAACCGTGATTCC
>VXZL01000499.1 GCA_009845505.1 Candidatus Poribacteria bacterium
GATATAACCTCCTTGAAACCGCTTTGGCATACGCTTGCCGATAGGTAAATTATTACAGAACATTTCCAAGGGGTGCTCTCGCTGTCTCAACTGCCAACCACCATCCACAATCCCACAACCCTTGCTTTGAAAATCCCCTGCCAAAACATTTGCACACCCAAAAATTTTGTTGACTTATTCGCTGAATGATTATAATATAAGGCGAATGCCGTCTTTGTAGCCCAAACTTTTAGTTCGCGCCTTACAAGACAGATGTTCCAACAAGAACCTCACCGATCCTAAAAAATACACCTAAAGAAAGGCACCCCATGGAAAAAGAAAACGATGTTCAGTTAATTCGCAAAGTTTTATCAGGCGATGACGACGCATTTAGTCCGCTCGTTGAAAAGTACCAAAAGAGTATGCATGCCCTTGCATGGCGGAAGGTGAATGACTTTCACTATGCCGAAGAAATTGTTCAAGATGCCTTCCTTGAAGCTTACAAAAAACTGCCAACCTTAAAGGACCACAGACAATTCGCCGGGTGGCTCTATGTCATTACAAGACGATGTTGCGTTAACTGGCTCCGAAAAAACATGTCTAAAACGCAATCGCTGGAAGGCACACCTGGACAAGAAATAGCCAAATTGTCTTATGAACATTACCTATCAGAGCAACGCAATGTAGAGACCTCTGAACGTAGCGAAGCACTTGTCAAGGCACTACTCAACAAACTACCCGAAAGCGAGCGAACCGTCGTGACGCTCTACTACCTCAGTGAAATGACGACGAAAGAGATAGGGAAGTTTCTCGGCGTATCTGCAAACACAATCACAAGTCGACTTCAGCGGGCGCGAAAGCGTTTAGAAAAACACGAGGAACTTTTGATTCGTGAAATTCTCGGCAGTTTCCAATTACCTCCCAATTTGACTGAGAACATCATGCGGCAGGTCGCCGACATGAAACCGATACCACCTTCAGTCGGAAAACCCTTAACACCTTGGATTGCTTTCGGTACCGCTACCCTTCTGATTGTTTTGATGTTGGGTGCAACCAATCAATATCTTGCCCGTTTTCAGAAACCGTATAGTTTTGAGGCACGATCCGAGCGGACAGTTGAGATTATTGATGCCCCGATTACACTTGACATTGATTCAAAACCAGCCGTGCGAAATCAGGCTGGCCGGGTCGCTATTTCCAGCGAAAATAGTGGTATCGGTCTGCAAGATTCCCAGAATGTCTTAGCACCGAATACGCAGAAGAGTCCGTTCAGACCGTCTATCACACAATGGAATCAGGTAAGCGGACCACAAGGGAGTCACATTTCTGAAATCTTCGTCACATCCGACGGAACCCTTTATACTGCTACAGCAAGCGGTATTTACAATCGGACAGCGGATGCAACTGCGTGGACGCTCGTCAATACGAGTGTGCCTACTGGGAATTTCCCGATGCCGATGGCAGAGCACGATAATACGCTTTATATTGTTTCCGATGATGAAGTGTTTAATTCAACCAATAAAGGTGAGACATGGAATGCTCTGGGGCTCCGTCCAGAAGGGAATGCTATCGGACTCGTAATAATAGATGAAACACGCGAGAACAGTTCACATGGAATATATCTCGCACTTGAAAATAGAGGTGTTTTCCGCTCCGCGGATGCAGGCGCACAGTGGACACACTTAGATAATGGGCTGGCAGGCAAGCGCATTTACGCAGTCGCTACAGTTGAAAACACAGTATTTGCTGGCACAAATGACGGTGTCTATCGTCTTAATTCGGATATTTGGGAACAATTGTCATTGGACTCAGCTAACGCAGTCCACGCCTTGGCAGTTATGGAAAACAATCTTTATGTTGCAACAGGCCCCGATCCTTTTGGATTGGGATTGTCCAAAACAGAGGGAAAGTACGCCACGCAAAGAATAACAGGGGACGCTGCACGTCCATGGAAGATTTTCCACTCAGGTGACTTAGGGTTGTCCTGGACCGAGATAACACCTAAAAATAAACCGTCTATTATGGTGGGCCCACGTAGCGTCAAAATCTTAACTGTTGGTAAAACTCTCTTAGTTTTAGATGGTGGATTGAGTTTCCGTTCAAACGATAACGGACAAACATGGGCAAAACTCGGATTCGACGGAAACCCAATCAAACAGAATGTCTTTACAACTGCAGCGGCCGACGAAAATACTTTGTACATAGCCGGGGCATTGGGTGTGCATCAAACAATTGACGGTGGCGACTCGTGGTATCCCTTTATGGACGGAATAGTAGGAACGAGAATACGGAGTTTGACAGCATTAAACAACAAACTCTATGCATATACCGGGAGCCATGCTGTCCAATCAATAGATGATGGCGAATCATGGAAAAGGATTAAGATTGATGCTAACGAGGATGAACTTGAATCAATACGGCAGAAAAACTCTCATGTTGACTTTTCTTTTAAAGCCAGGTTAACATTAGTAGATGAAGGGCTGTATGGGATTGTCCCCGATGGAAACAATCTGCGGATTTTCCGCTTATCGACAGATGGTAACATACTCATCCCTACTCAAAGGCTACCTTCTTTTTATGAAAAAATGTTGTCTACCGAATTGTGGACAACTGTCGCAAAAGCAGAAGGGCTTAACTTACCTGATGATATAGAAAAAAATGAGAAATTGATGAAAGCGTTGCAAACTGTTGCCTCTTTCGTAATAGCCGGTGGATTTACGAGCACTAATGAAACTTTCTACGTAGAGCATCAACGCAGGCTTTTCAAATGGAAACTTGGAGACCCAGAATGGACAAACACCGGACTCATAGACCTCGGCAAACAACCAGATGAAGATTTGCAACACGGATTCAAATTGGCAGCTTCAGGAGAAACCGTCTACGTCGGAAAACGAGCCGGACAACTGTTTCAATCACTCGATGCCGGAGACACTTGGAAAGACATCACGTCAAGCCTCCCACTTCTGTTTACCCATTTCAGCGAGATCGTCTTTGCCGGTTCAACGGTTTACGTTGCCACAGACAACGGTGTTTTATCCTCACAGGACGGAGAAAACTGGCGCGTCCTAACTGACAGAGCCGGTCAGCCTATTGTCATAGACAGATTGGCTATCAATCATACCAGCATTTATGGTGCTGGTGATACAGGGGTCTATCGCTTGGATGACCGTGGCAGGTGGAAACAGATGGCTGCGAGTGTGCCAGATAGAGTTATCTCACTCGTTGTCAACAACGATAGACTGTACATCGCTACACAACACCGCGGCATGTTCCACATCCCGCTTGAGGAAGAAGAAGCTCTTAACGCCGATCTCTTAACGCAGGTCCCCGCACCTTAGAGTTATACCCACAAAAACCACAATTATGAAAATTACTGACGTTAAAACTTATAACTTACGCTATCCACTGGTTGAACCCTTTGCCAACTCACGCGGCTGGTCGCAGGCGCGCACTGCCGTCGTGGTCGAAATTCGCACAGACGCAGGGATTACCGGTTGGGGTGAAGGCGTGAGCACCCCATCTGCCTCAGCCATCAAAGCACACCTCATGGGGCAATCGCCTTTTGAAACGGAACGGATAGGCGAAGCAATGCGCGGCGATCTCGGGGCGTTCAGCGGTGTTGACATCGCACTCTGGGACATTATGGGCAAGGCACTGGACATGCCGATCTATCAACTCCTCGGCGGCGCGTTCCGCCTGAAGATTCCCGCCTACGCAAGTGGACTTTTCAAGAAAGACAAACCCGATATAACCCAAGCATTGATGGACGAAGCGAAAGGATACGTCGATGCAGGATTCCCCGCTGTCAAGATGAAAATCGGTTTCGGTGAGGCTTACGATGTGAAAAACGTCGCTGCAGTCCGACGCGCGATTGGTGCGGACACCCTCTTTGCCGTTGATGCGAACTGTGGCTACGATGTCGCAACCGCGATTGATGTCGGACAGAAGATTTTAGACAACGATCTCTTCTGGTATGAGGAACCCATTACAACTGACGATGTTGACGGCTATCGGGAAATCCGACAGGCACTGAAGGTGAGAATCGCTGGCGGTGAGATGCTGAAAGGACGCTGGGCATTCCGCGACCTCATACAGAAACGCGGATTGGATATCGTGCAACCCGATATAAGCATCGCGGGTGGCTTCACAGAATGCCGAAAAATCGCTGCCATGGCAAGCGCAAACTACGTCCGAGTCCTCCCGCACATGTGGGGCGGTAGTATCCGCCTCGCTGCGACACTCCACTGGCAAGCCACGCTTCCAGATGCACCACAGGCACTCAATCCAATCCCGTCACTCTTGGAATTTGACATGACCGAGAACCGTCTCCGCACAGCACTGGCACAGGAACCGATAAACGCAGTCGACGGATACGTTGACGTTCCACAGGTGCCAGGCTTGGGAATAGAGATTGATCGGGACGTGTTGGAACAGTATGCGTGAGGCACTACGCCATGAAAAAACGTGTTTTCATTCTATGCCTCTTGTTGTTGGCTTTAGGTAGCGTGCTTTTCCTTTACCATTTCCGCGTTGAAGTAGATGTGCGAACCCAGCAGCCTGCAGAAGGCACCATTTTCTCCCATGACCTGTTCGATCAGGTTTTGCAAGAACACGTTGATGAAAATGGACGCGTTAACTACACAAAGCTGAAAGCGAATCCTGAAAAACTGGAAGCCTATTTGGATCTATTGGCTGTCGCGAAACCTACGGCAGGGTCCTATAACGAACAACTAACATTTTGGATTAACGCCTACAACGCGATTGTCATTAAAGGGGTTATTGACCACTACCCGACCAATAGTGTCCGAAGGGTCAAACTTTTTAGAGGTTTTTTCTATCGGTTGAAGTTCCAAGTGGCGGGCAAAACCTATACACCAAATCAAATTGAACACGGTATTCTCCGCGGAGAATTCCCGGATCCACGGGTTCACTTTGCAATTGTATGTGCTTCATTCAGCTGTCCACCTATCGGAGACCGCGCTTTCTCTGCCGAGACGATTGAGGAAAGGCTTGAGACCCTAACGTTCAATTTTATTCAGAACCCTGAGCAGGTTCGGGTTGACCGTGCGAAGCACATCGTCCACCTTTCAAAAATTTTCAAGTGGTATGAGAACGATTTTAAGGAGGGCTACGACGGCGTAGCAGATTTCCTCGCCGACTACCTACCCCCCGAAGACGCAGAATATTTGTCGTCAATGGACATCCAGTTTCGTTACTTGGATTATGATTGGACATTGAATGATCAGAAGCTATAGAAGCATCGGGGTGTTTTTGCTTGGGTGTTTCCCCAGAAAGGCCTCCTACTGCTTGTCTACTTTCAAATTAAAGGTAAATCCAGTTTGTAGTAGGGCAATTTATTGCCCGTTATAAAATACTACAGTTAGAAGGAGAATTCTGCTTTATGGTAAATACAGCCGTTATTGGTTACGGATATGCCGGACGCGCCTTTCATTCCTATCTTGTTGGTCTGGCAGACGGATTGAATCTCTACGCGATTGCGACGCGCGACGTTGAACGCCGCGAAGCCGCACGTCAGGCGTATCCAAATGTGCAGATGTATCAGACAATTGACGAAGTTAGCGCAGACGATGCGATCGATCTCGTTGTGTTAGCCACACCACACGACACCCACGCCGAACTCTCCATCAAAGCGATGGATGCCGGTAAGCACGTCGTAACAGACAAAATCATGGCGATGAACGCTGCCGAAGCCGATGCCATGATTGAAGCAAGTGAGCGGAACAACGTCCTGCTCAGCGTCTTCCACAACCGCAGATGGGACTGGGATTACAATACCGTCAAAAAGATTATTGACGACGGCTTGCTCGGAACGCCTTATCTCTATCAAGTGGCGATTATGCGCTACGGACCGCCTCGCGGTTGGCGTGGTGTTAAGAGTCAGAGCGGCGGTATCCTTTACGATTGGCCCGCACACTTCGTCGATCAGGCACTCCAACTCGTAACGGCACCCGTTGAATCCGTGTTCTGTGACGTTCACTACGGCTCGAAGTGGGACATCGACATCGGTAACTACGCCAACCTCATCATCAAGTTTGAAAATGATGTGCGATACCAGATTGAAATCGGTAACCTCGCTAAAGCGGAGAAGCCGAGATGGTATATCGTCGGAGATCTCGGCGGGTTGACCAAACATGGTTTGGACCCACAGGAGGGACCGATGGTCGCCGGTAATATTGATGCCGCACAACAAGACCCCGCAAACTATGCGAAGGTCTGGACGGAAGCGGGCGGCGAAAACCGTGAACTCGTCATCGAAAGCGTTCAGACAACGTGGAAATCTTATTATCAGAATATCGCTGATGTGTTGAATAAAGGCGCGGCGTTAGCCGTCAAACCTGAAGAGATGCGTAAACTGATGCGAGTCTACGATGCAGCGATGCAGTCTGCGGATAGTGGGGAGACGGTGAGGTTGTAGTGCCAAATTGTTCAGATTATGAACAGTCGTGTTCATTTTTTGACGCAATTATCTGCTAAATTCTAAGAATTTGCGCGAAAACCCGCTTTTCGGATTGGCATCGTATTTGCTATGTACGACATAAACACATCTGTTAAAGGGAGAGGAAAAATGAAAATGAAAACGCAATATGGGTTCATATTGGCACTACTCCTTATGTTTGCTGTTGTACAGAATGGCATAGCGGATAGTCACGGAACAGATGCCTCAGCATACGAGGAATTGAACGGACAGGTCGTCGTGAGCATTGACCGAGGCTTGGAATGGCTGAAAGGACAGCAAGGCGAAGATGGGCTGTTCGCCAATCATCCGGGCATAACGGCTCTCGTCCTCACTGCTTTTTTACGGCACCCAGAAAATAAATATCCCGAAGCAGAACATCCATTCATCCAGAAAGGCATTCAGCGACTCGTCGAGCTGCAGCAACCCAACGGTGCCATCTATAATGTTGAGATGCAACCTGCCCTACCGAATTACAATACCTCCATCGCAGTGATGGCACTCTCATCGACCGGGAATCCAGCATACACCGATGTTATTAAAAAGGCACAAGGTTTCCTGAAGGCATTACAGGTCACAGACGAGGAGAGCGTCTATTACGGTGGAATCGGTTACGGTAGCCGCCAAGAGGTAAAAGACCTGTCTAACCTAAACATCGCCATCCAAGCACTCAAGGAGAGCGGATCGGATGATCAGGAGGTCTGGAACAAGGCAATTAAATTCTTGGAACGCACCCAGAATCGTAGCGAGAGTAACGACCAGTCGTGGGCAGGCAACGATGGCGGTTTCATCTACTCACCTGACGGTGAAAGCAAAGCCGGTACGGATGCAGCTGGAAGTCCACGTTCTTATGCCAGTATGACGTATGCAGGATTATTGAGCTTCATCTACGCCAACGTTGATAAGGACGATGAACGCGTCCAAGCCGCCTTTAAGTGGATAAAGGAACACTTTACACTTGAAGAAAACTACGGTATGGGGTCACAAGGCTTATACTACAACTATCACACAATGGCGAAGGCACTGCGGCTCTACGGTGAATCGACCTTTATGGACGCGAAAGGTGTCTCACACGATTGGTACCGAGAATTCGCAGGAAAGATGATTGAACTCCAGAAACCCGATGGATTTTGGCTCAACGAAGAAAGCCGTTGGATGGAAGCAGATCCGAGGCTCGTGACCGCTTATGTGATTCTCGGTCTTAATACTGCCTACGCGAAATAAGTTGTTGGTTACTGTCAGAATCAGGATTCATAGAATTACCGATGTCCGAAAAAAAGTTGTTGATTTATGTATCGCTCAGTTAGCGTATCCGCTATTTCGTTAAAACCTACCAAATGGGACAAAGCCTCTAACGCTGAAAAGTTGGAGGCTTTCTTCGTTGAAGCCGCGAAGGATTCCCCACAGTTGATTCTGGCGACTGAGGGTGTTTTGGAAGGCTACGTCGTCATGGATGTCATCGAAGGCAGGGCAACCCCAGAAGCGATGCTCGACATCGCAGAACCGCTTGACGGTCCTTACATCCACCGATTCCGTCGCCTGGCGAAACAACTTAAAATTTGCCTCTGCTTCGGTTTTGCAGAACGGCGGGGCATCTCCTCTGTCTACAATTCCGCCGTGTTTATTGACGAGGAAGGCGAGCTCTGCGGCACCTACCACAAAACGCAGTTCGCCGAAGGCACGCATCCGTCGTGGAACTTCAATTGTATCGGCGAAACAATCCGGGCATTTGATACACCCTTCGGACGTGCTGGCATCCTAATCTGCAACGACCGATGGAACCCTCTAATTGCCCGCACGCTTGTTTTAGACGGTGCGCAGTTCCTCCTCATCCCGTCCTATGGTTCAAAAGGCAAATCGCAAAACCAAACTGTGCTTGCAAGAGCGCGCGAAAACGGTGTGCCGATTGTAGAGGCAAATGTCGGCATGAATCTCATCATCAACAAAGGCGAAATTGTCGCATACAAATGGGGAAACGATCAGATTAGCACTGCATCTATTGACATCCCGGTTCCGCCTTCAACCGAGGCAGCGCGACGCTCAGAACAAGAATACTTACAAGCCCAGGGACCTGAAATGGCAGCCCGCTACGAGAAAACCATCTCCCGCCTGCGATAATGAACCATACGCCCTATTCTTTCCAATATCACCTCTTCCTATAGGAGCGACGCTGACTCGAACAAGCGTCTTTAAAAGAAAACACGCTGTTCTCCCCAAGTTCCCCACTGACAGCCGACAACTGACACCCCGATATGAAACTTTTATAAACCTTTCTGCGTTAATCGCGTCAAATGTCTCTAATGTTTCAACTGTAAATTAAAAAACACACCAATAGACACGGTAAAACTCTTAGGAGGAAACCATGCGCTTAGTCGAAGGGCTGTCTATTGGGATCGCTGCAATGCGTGCGAACAAAATGCGTTCGTTACTGACGATGCTTGGAATTATCATCGGTATTGCAGCGGTCCTTGCAATGATAGCTATCGGAGATGGAGCTAAAGAAATTGTGATACAAGATGCCCAAAAAATGGGCGGGGCAACCCGAATTACATTGTATCAAACATCCTATAAACGAGAAAATAACAGGTGGGTCCGCATTCGCAGCAACGAATACATGGAATACGAAGATGCGTTGGCAATTGAGGCTGAATGCCCATCCGTGAATGCGGTCACACCCAGAATCGCGGATTGGCGCGGTGTCCTATTTCAGGGTCCGGGGGGCACGGAAGCCCGTGCCGGCTATAATGGAGTCGGTCCTACCTACGCAACCGCAATGGATTGGGACATTAAAGAGGGACGCTTCATTACAGACGAAGATGTCCAAAACGCAACAAAAATCTGTGTACTCGGAGACGAACTCGCAACCGAGTTATTTGGTAATAAATCACCCTTAGGACAAGAAATTAAAATCGCAAGAGACGTTCGATATTACGATCAATGGGGTAGAAGACGGCGGGAGCGGCTGACCGAACGCTTCACAGTCGTTGGGACCTTCATGCCGAGAGGGACAAGCTTCCAGTTTGGGTGGAGTTACGATAACCTCGCCTTCATGCCTGTCTCAACTGTACAAGAGCGTCTCACTGGTGGTGATAAGATTCACGGTATTATGGTCTTCGCGAACAGTGTCGACGTTATCCCGAAAGCAATCGAAGAGGTGAAAACGGTCATAAGAAAAAGACACAACAACGAAGACGAATTCGTCAGAGTCTCTGAGATGCGCGCTGGCATGGCGCAATTAGAGAAGATTAGCAAAATGATTAAAATCGCCTTGGGGAGCATCGCCGGATTTTCGCTCCTCGTTGGCGGTATCGGCATTATGAACATGATGCTCGTTTCTGTCAATGAGCGCATCCGTGAGATCGGTTTACGAAAAGCACTCGGTGCAAAACCGTTCGATATTCTTGCACAATTCCTCATAGAAGCGATAGTTATGTGCGCGGTAGGCGGCGCGATAGGCGTTGGACTCGGTGTCTTTGCTGGCGAGGGGATGGCGATGCTCGCCGTCAAAATCGCCAAAATTGTTCCCGAATGGCCCTCGGTTATCTCTATGCAGTGGGTCCTGATTTCGGTATCCTTCTCGGCAGCGATTGGTATTTCGTTCGGTATCTACCCTGCAATAAAAGCCGCTACTGTCCCACCGGTTGTGGCATTACGCAAAGATTAAAAATGGACGCTCCAGCCAATATCTGCTCTTGTAGGCGCGCTTTCCGAGCGCGCCTTTTTTCATTTTTTTAAACCGTTTCCCCAAAAGTCTCCCTCTATACAACCAAAATCTAATTGGGAATCTGTTTATGCGATACAATTCGTCCATGTACAGCGACCTGACAGATGAAGAACTCATTGAACTCGTACAAGACGGTAACGAGATCGCCTTCGGGCAACTCGCAAACCGTCATAGTTTCCGAATCTGGCAGTTGGTTGTCTTAAACTCACGCCAGACCCGCGATGCCGAAGAAATTTTTCAAGACATTTGGATAGCGGTCTGGGAAAATATAGATGGCTTACGCAAAGTTAGTAGTTTCGGTGCGTGGCTCCAAAAAATAGCATATACGGCTTGTAGACGATACTACACCCAGAAGTCTCACACCAGAAGTGAAATTCTTCAGAGCACTGATCAACTCGCTGAGACGATGGATCAGGACGCGCTCGCCCGTTTTCGAGAAACGGAACTCCGTTGGGCTGTCAGGGAAGCCGTGTATCACCTCCCAGAAAAGGTCCGTTCTGTCGCCGTGTTGTACTATTTAGAAATGTCAACTGTTAAAGAGATTGCAGAAGAACTCGACTTAGCAGTCGGCACTGTCAAAACCAGGCTTAGAGAGGTTCGGACACTGCTACGCACAGAATTTGGTGTTGAAGAAGTCAAGAGCGAAAGAACTATAAGGGTGCCTGAACAGGAAGCACCTAAGCCAGCAAGTAACAGAATTAAGGAGGGTTTTGAAATGGAATTAACTTTAGAAAGAGATGACCTTTTGCAAGCCCTGCAAGGACTGCAAGGTGTCACGATTGGACAGAGTGATGAATTCATCCACTCAAATGTTCTCATCCGCACGGAAGCCGGAGCGATTGATTTAGAAGTTAGCGTCAGAACGAAGATTGAAGCGACAGTCAAAGCGGAGGGAACGATTACGGTTCCTGCTCAGAAATTGATAGAAACACTTAAAACCTTACCAACGGATATGCCGGTAAATTTGGTAAAAACAGCCAACGATACCGTTGAAATTAGGTGTGGCGATAGTATTTACAAAATCACCGATATATCTGGTGAAACTTTTCCGCAACCATTTTCAGTTGAAAGTGAAACGTTCTCGCTTAGTGGACAGACATTGCGCGATGTCATTCACAAAACGGCGTATGCTGCATCTACAGAGGACGAGCGGAGTTTCCTAAAAGGTCTCTACTTCAACTTCCTTGAAGATAGAACAGAAATCGTTGCGACGGACGGCAAGCGTCTCGCCCTGGCATGCTTTGATCCGATCGATCTACAAGGGAAAGCCAACGGGTTTATAGTTCCGCTCAAAACGGTTCAGGAGCTTCCGAAAATTTTCTCCGAATCTATTGAAGTGGATGTCTCTGTTTCTGGAAACCAAATCCGATTTACCGATGGAGATGCCACCTTGACAACCGAACTTGTGGACAGAGAGTATCCAAACTACCACAAGATCATCCCACAGAACAAAAACAAAGTAGGCGTTTCAAGAGAGCAACTCCTGCGTGTGACACAACACATCGGACAGTTAGCCAATCCGAAAGACCATAAGATCCGTTTGGAAATCGATACGGAACAGATTCGGGTCTCCACAGAGACATCGGAACCAGAAGAACCCTACGAGACAGTGCGTGTGGAATCTGGGACTGGATGTATACTAATTGGCTTTGATGCACGTTTATTGGCAGATGCATTGGCACACATTGAAACCGAGTTCGTGGCAATAGAGTTTTCACGGGAGTTGGATCCCGTTCTTATTAAGCCGATGGGCAATGACAGGGATATTGCGCTCATCATGCCGATGCTTCTGGAGTAGTTTTTTGAAGTTTTCTGGGTCAAAAGGGTTTAATCGATTAGGGAAATCCCTCCTACAGCGGAGAGGCGCGGTTTTGCAGCGTACTCGCTCCCGGTTCATGCCCTAAGGCATTTATAC
>VXZL01000054.1 GCA_009845505.1 Candidatus Poribacteria bacterium
GGGACACCCTTTGAAAACAGAAATGGTCCTTTTGGGATGTCACTCGTAGAGGTCTATGATCCACAAACCAACAGATGGTCCAGAGTTGCTGATATGCCAACGCCGCGGTCCAACGCAAAGGCTGCAGTCGTGGATGGAAAAATTTACGTCCTAAGCGGACATGATGGCATAGATAGACGTATTGTAAATAATGAACCCCTGAAAGTCGTTGAAATCTACGACCCGAAAACTGATACCTGGATGAGAAAGCAAGACATGCCGACCGTTCGTGGACAGTTTGGCATCAGTGCTGTTGCGGGGAAAATTTATGCCATAGGCGGATCGAATTTTCTTGAAAACCCGTGGCGTTTTCGTTTTGTAGAATCTTACGATCCGGAGACGGATACTTGGGGAAAGCACCCTAAAATGCCAACAATACGAGATCGCGTTCGGACGGGTGTCGTCAATGGTGACATTTATGTGATCGGTGGTGCCGGATGGCCACCAGGCGCGAACGGGGGGCCTCACCTCTCCACCGTTGAGGTCTATCATCCAAAAACCAACAGATGGTCAAAGAGACCCAATATGCCAAATCTCAGGATTTCATTTTCGACAGTTAGTCTTGATGGAGTCATCTACCTGATTGGCGGTTTCGTTTGGCAAAACAGAGATCTGAAGTATCTGGCGACTGTGGATGCTTATAACCCAGAGACAGAGAAATGGAGCGATATACCCCCGATATCAATACCCTTTATCCCTCACGGTGCAGCGGCAATCGATGGCAAAATCTACGTCCTCGGAGGGACATGGAGAAAAGGCGTGGGCAAAGAAACGGTGTATGTTGCTACTGTTGAAGTATTTGATACCGGGTTTCGTGCTGTAGAGGCGATGAACAAACTCTCCACGCGTTGGGGTGAACTTAAAAGCAAACACCCGCCTCAACCTTGAGATAGAAGGAAAACTTACCACACCATGGGACAACGCAAATACTAATAACCGACAACTAATAACTCTTATAGTGGATCCCGAAATTATTTGCACACTATGCATCGGCGAGGTTAGGAAACCTCGCCTACCAGTGGGGCGGAAGTGTGAATTTATTTTTAGAATTCACTATAACATGGAGTATTCTGATGGAACGAGAAGACGATGTTCATCTAATTCGCAGCATTTTGTCAGGTGACGACACGGCATTCAGTGTCTTAGTCCGAAAACACCAGAAGAGTATCCACGCGCTTGCGTGGCGGAAGGTTGGTGATTTTCACGCTGCTGAAGAGATTACGCAAGATACTTTCTTCCAAGCATACAAGAACCTCGCAAAATTAAGAAATCCGAATCAGTTTGCGGGATGGGCTTATGTAATTGCCAATCGACTTTGCCTGAGATGGCTTAAAAAGAACAAATCTACGATCCAATCCCTGGAGGGCACCCCCATGGCAGAGATTGAAAAATCCTCTTATACGCGTTATGTATCGGAGCAGCGGGAGATAGAGGTTAGGGAGCATCGCTATGAACGGGTGAAAAAACTTCTTGCACAGCTGCCAGAGAGTGAACGCACGGTGGTGACGCTCCATTATCTCGGAGAAATGACAGCAAAGGAAATTGGAAAATTTTTAGGTGTATCGGTCAACACGATTAAGAGTCGGCTTCGCCGCGGCATTAAGCGTTTACGAGATCAAGGGGAAGAGTTCTTAGTCAGTGAGACACTCGGAGGTATCCCATTTCCTGCTCATGTAACCGAGCGTATCATGCGACAAGTTGCCGATATTAGTCCGACAGCCCCTCCGGTTGGAAAACCGTTAGTGCCGTGGGTGGCTTTCGGGACAACTGTGGTTTTGGTTCTATTGATGCTCGGTGCAAGTAATCAAATTCTGGCTCGGTTTCAGAAGCCGTACAGTTTCGAGGCAGCATCGGAACGGACGATTGAAATCGTTGACGCGCCTATTGTCCTTGATGTTGCAGCGAAACCGGCAGTGCGGAACCAATTCGGTCAGGCAGCCACGCCCGGTAAGCGCAGTGGGAGCAGTCCGCAAGTTTCTGATGTGACACCAACGTCTGTTACGTCGGACGATGGCACCACATTTTCTACTGCACAATGGACGCAGGGAAAAGGACCGCCAGCGGGTTATATCCGTGACCTCTTCGCTACACCTGAAGGAACTGTGTATGCTGCTGCATCAACAGGAATTTACAGATTATCAGCAGATGCGACCGCATGGATACACGTCAACGCGAGTATCCCTATTGGTGAATCTCGAATACCGATGGCAGCGCATAACGGAAGGCTTTATGTTGTTTCTACAGATGAGATATTTACTTTAGATGATAACGGCGAAACGTGGAGGACGCTGGGCCCCCGACCAACTGGAGATGCTGTCGGACTCATCATTACAGAGGCGACACACGTGCGTAATGCGCAAACAGATATGACAATGTATCTTGGGCTTAAAGATGAAGGGATTTTCCGATCTATAGATGGTGGGACGCAATGGCAGCCTTTTAATGATGGGTTGACGGTTTCCGAGAAAATTTCCACACTGGCCGCTGTTGGCAAAACAGTGTTTGCAGGCACAGAAAACGGACTCTACCGTCTTGATTCAGATATTTGGAAAAAACTGCCGTTGGATACACCAGATGCCATTTGTTCCATAGCAGTGTCCGGCAAGAATCTCTATGTTGGAACAGGTTCCGACCTGCTGGTGAAATTATCTGACACAGAACTCTATGAAGCAACGAAGAATACCTATTCGCCGCCAGTCAAGATCTTTCATTCAGCCGACTTGGGAGTTTCGTGGACCGAAATAAGTCACACCGGTGTACATGGTCTTAGACATGCACATACTGGTATAACGGTTTTAGCAAGAGATGAAACACTCTTAGCACTGAGTTGCAATCAATTTCATTCAGCAGATGGTGGACAAACTTGGACAGAACTTGCAAGCGACTCGGGTTGGTTGTGGCATAGTAGCCTTCCAGCTGTAATGGTAAACAAAAGAACGTATTATAAAGCGCGTGTATGGGGTATTCACCGCACGACTGACGGTGGTGAGTCATGGCATCCATTTATGAATGGCATAATTGGGACACATATAGTCGATCTGGTTGGGTTCAACAACAAACTCTACGCACATACTGGCTATGAAGTCTATCAATCATCCGACACCGGCATCTCTTGGAAAAAAGTGCCAGTTGATGGACAGGGAGTTGTGCTTAACCCCAGGACGAAACACGCGGGTGAGGCAAAGTTTGCGGTTGTTGGGAACACGCTTTATTTTGTTTCATCTGAAGCAGAGGAGTTCCAAATTTTCCGTCTATCTACAGATGGCAACATGCTAATCCCCGTTCAAGGTGTCCCGCTTTTTGATCGTAAAACAAACTCTTCTTATGCGATCGCTCGGATGCAAATTGATGCCCCTTATGCGATAACTCGGCTGCAAGGTGAGACAGCTGCAGCCGGCAGCGATGCATTTTATGTGGAATACCAAAGGGGACTCTTCAAATGGAAAGTCGGCGATCCAGAGTGGACATATACGGGATTGGTAGATGATAGCCAAGGGTATGATTACTGGAATGCTGGGAAATACAGAGGCGGATTCAAAACGGCGGTTTCGGGAGAAACAATCTATGTAGGTCAACGAGATGGCAGGTTGTTTCAGTCGCTTGATGAAGGACACAGTTGGCGGGACATTACATCCAGCCTGCCGCTGCGTTTCACGCACTTCAAAGAGATAACCTTTATAGGATCAACCCTCTACGTCTCAACAGACGCAGGGGTCTTAACTTCACAAACCGGCGCGCATTGGCGGGTGCTAACAGATAGCGCGGGCGCGCGCCCTATCATAGATAGATTTGCTACGGATGGTATCAAAGTTTATGGGACCGGCGAGTCGGGCGTCTATTGCTTGGATATCCGTAACCGATGGCAGAAGATTTCTTCAGAAAGTGTAAATGAAGTGATCTCTCTCGCTGTCATTAAAGATAGACTCTATAGTGCCGTTGATAGTCGTGGGATATTCCACATCTCGCTTGCCGAAGAATAGTAATTAAGGTCAGTGCTACCAGATTTTCAGGATTATCCAAAAAATAAATATGGTGAACCTATAAGGAGAAAATACACATGAAAACCACACGATTTTCGATTTTAGTTGGACTTTTGGCGATATTTACGATCGTGGCAAACACCTTTGCGCAAGACTACACAACATTGGAATTACCTGAAGGTGCTAAAGCACGTCTCGGTAAAGGAAAAATAAATGAAATAAAGTATTCCCCAGATGGCACCCGTCTGGCAGTTGTAAGTGCTATAGGTATTTGGATTTACGATACAAAGACAGACGAAGCACTTGAATTAATCAGAGGGCATACGGCTGAGGTTAATAGCGTGTCGTTTAGTCCAGATGGCAATACCATCGCCAGCGGGAGTGCGGACAGCACCATCCGTCTCTGGGATGCGAACACAGGGAGCCATCTCCACACACTCACAGGGCATACGAAACCGGGCAGAAATTTTATTAAGTCTGGGGTTCTCAGCGTAGCGTTTAGTCCGGATAGCACGATTATCGCCAGCGGGAGTACGGACAATACTGCCCGTCTTTGGGATACGAACACGGGTAACCATCTCCGCACACTCACAGGGCATACGGCTCCGGTCGCCAGTGTAGCGTTTCATCCAGATGGTGCCACCCTCGCAAGTGGGAGTTGGGACCGCACTGCCCGTCTCTGGGATGTCAACACGGGTAGTGAACTTAAAACACTCACCTGGCACACGATTCCCGTCGCCAGTGTAGCGTTTAGTCCAGATGGTGCCACCCTCGCAAGTGGGAGTTGGGACCGCACCATCCGTCTTTGGGATGCGAACACGGGTCTCCATCTCCGTGCATTCACCGGACATACGACTGGGGTCAACAGCGTAGCATTTCGTCCGGACAGCACGGCTCTCGCCAGCGGGAGCGACGATAACACTGTCCGTCTCTGGGATGTCAACACAGGGGACCATCTCCACACACTCACAGGGCATACGGCTGAGGTCATTGGTGTAGCGTTTCGTCCTGATGGCACCACTCTCGCCAGCGGGAGTGAAGACGGCACTGTCCGTTTCTGGGATGCGAACACGGGGAGCGAGCTCCGAACGCTCACAGGACATACGGCTGGGGTCATCAGTGTAGCGTTTAGTCCAGATAGGATGACCATTGCAAGTGGGAGCGAGGACGGTGCTGTCCGTCTCTGGGATGCGAACACGGGTAACCATCTCCGCACACTCACAGGGCATACGAATACGGTCAACAGCTTATCGTTTAGTCCGGATGGCACTATTCTCGCCAGCGGGAGTTATGACGACACTGCCCGTCTTTGGGATGCAAACACGGGGCACCACCTCCACACACTCACCGAACATAGAGATTGGATCAGAGATGTAGCGTTTAGTCCAGATGGAACAATCATCGTAACTGCGAGTGGTGATCGCACCATTCGTCTCTGGGATGTGAACACGGGGAGCGAGCTCCGAACACTCACAGGGCATACGCATTGGGTCAGAAGTGCCTCGTTTAGTCCGGATGGGACGACTATTGTCAGCGGAGGTTATGACGACACCGTCCGCTTGTGGGATGCGAACACGGGTAACCATCTCCACACACTCACAGGGCATACGGCAGGGGCCGCCAGCGTACTGTTTAGTCCCGATGGCACTATCATCGCCAGTGGGAGTTATGACGACACCGTGCGTCTTTGGGATGCAAACACGGGGCACCATCTCCACACACTTACAGGGCATACGGATTCGATTGTCAGCATATCGTTTAGCCCCGATGGCACCCTCGCAAGTGGGAGTTGGGACCGCACCGTCCGTCTTTGGGATGTCAACACGGGGAGCGAGCTCCGCACGCTCGCTGGGCATGCGGATGACGTGGACGGTGTAGCGTTTGGTCCAGATGGCAATACCCTCGTCAGCGGGAGTAAGGACGGGACCGTACTCGTATGGGAACTCAATCCGTCCACGACATCAAGTGCTATTGAACCTCCAAGACCCAAAGAGGATGTCACTGGAGATGGTCTTGTTAACATCCAAGACCTTGTATCGGTCGCATCAAATCTTGGGCAATCAGGATCAGATCTTGGGCAATCGGGAAACAAGGCTGCGGATGTCAACGGTGATGGGACTGTCAATATACAGGACCTTGTCCTTGTTGCGAGTGCCTTAGGCTCAGGTGGTTCCGCGCCTGCTCTGAATGCCCAAGTCCTTCAAACGTTCAGCACTGTAGATTTAGAAAAATGGATTCAGGAAGCCCAGCAATTACCGCTAACAGACCCGACT
Source organism: Candidatus Poribacteria bacterium (assembly GCA_009845505.1). Lineage (GTDB taxonomy): Bacteria > Poribacteria > WGA-4E > WGA-4E > WGA-3G > WGA-3G. The sequence continues at coordinate 6,293 of VXZL01000054.1, forward strand.
TTTCAACGCGGTTTTCTCATTCTACAACAACTCCTTGCAAGATTAACACCGAAACAGACGGCTTTATTGCCGAATTACCCGAATCCGTTTAACCCTGAAACATGGATACCGTATCAGTTGTCAAAACCTGCACATGTCGAAATCTCTATCCATGCGGCAGATGGGAAGTTAGTTCGAAGACTCGCGTTAGGCACGCAAGGAGCGGGCATCTATGAATCGCGTAGCCGTGCAGTGCATTGGGATGGTAAGAATGCGTTAGGAGAATCTGTTGCGAGTGGTGTCTATTTCTACACACTCACTGCGGGTAATTTCAAAGCAACGCGGCGGATGTTAATTTTAAAGTAGACATTCTGGATCGCAACCCAATGTGATTTGCAAGAGTTGGCGAGGTTAGGAAACCTCGCCAGCGGAGCAGGGCGCAAATTTCTGTGTTCACACATTTTCGGCTTTATTATAACAGAATAAGGGAGAACCATCCATGTTAAGAGCATTTGATTCTAAAAAAATTATCGTTATTGGTGTCGTTGTTCTTATTCTCTCGGTTATACAAACAGAAGCCTTTGCTGGTAAAGCACCGACGACCTCCAAAATCTTGTTTACTTCTGTCCGCGATGGGAACTACGAAGTCTACATCATGAATACAGACGGTAGTCATCAGGTGAACTTAACGCAAAATCGCGCAGACGATTTTCAAGCCGTCTGGGCCCCCACCGGCGAACAGATTCTTTTCGTTTCCGATCGCGATGGTGGCACACATGATTTGTATCTGATGAATCCCGATGGATCCGATATCCGACGCGTCTTCAAAAGAAAAAGAAGAATTAATAGAAGCAATCCATCATGGGCACCCGACGGCAAACAGATCGCTTATAGTGTTAGGGACTGGAACTGTTCCAGGTCGATCATCTACATTGCAACTTTAGGGAAAGAAAAAGAAATGGAGTTCGTCATGGATGCTACTGATCCGGCGTGGTCCCCAGATGGTAGCGGAATCGCTTGCAGTATAGAGGAGCGTCTTACATTTGTCAATCTCCGCACACGGGCGCGAAAACAATTCCTACCTAAGAAAGCGATACAATGGCAACGCCATTCATCTTGGTCGGCGACCAGTCATCAGCTCGTCTTTTCTGGAAACAACCATGCAGTTCCCGTGGATAGGCAGCAACGCAACGAATGGATGGACAAAAATACAATTTTTATCATCAACCGCAATGGCACCGGTCTCCGACAACTTGTTGATGAAGCCGGCCCTTATGCATGGTCTCCTGAGTTGTCACCAGATGGACGAGAAGTCCTTTACACACAAGGAATTAATGGAGCACACCAAATTTTAAAAATCAACGTCCACAGCGGCAGACGGACCCGGTTGACGGATAATATATGGAATTTTGGTGGTGATTGGTTCGATCCAGAGTATGCGTTGCCAGTTGCACCCCAACCGTACTTGCTAACCACAACATGGGTTGCAGCAAAAACACAACCCAGCAATTGACGTTTGTTCCAAGTTTCACTCAGAAACTTTCAAAAAATAGATGGAGGTAAATCATGAAAACTCGTTGGACTTTAGGGACCTTGACCTTTTCCATTTCATCCGGGTCCTTTTCTTTCGAGCGTTGAAGTTTTCAATCCAAAAACAAATCAATGGCGAGAAATAGGAGAGATGCCTGAGGCAAAATCGAGTCATACTGCAACTACCATTAACGGAAAAATCTATGTGATGGGCGGATTTTTTCGAGGTGACGGACGGGATTTTAGGTATCTTTCAACGATTGACATCTACCACCCTGAAACGGGTCGTTGGACGCAGAAACCCGACATGCCGGTTGGCAAATCCGGACATACCGCCGAAGTCATAAAGGGAAAAATTTACGTCTTTGGTGGACACATCGAGGATGCAGAAGAGGCACTGCTCACTGTCGAGGTTTATGACACGGGAGAATTTCCTCAGAGCGTCGATCCAACGGGTAAACTCGTTAAAACGTGGGGAAGTTTTAAAAAAATTGGCGCAGAGAAGTAGCAGTATCTCGCTTCATACAATAGAGACGATGCAGTTGTCTACTCCGATTTAAGGCTTTTCGCCAAGATTTCGATGAGCTCCGCTAAAGTCGGAAATTGGTCGCGTGCCTCTGGGGGAAGATCAGCGAGATGCGTGTCACCTACAAAGCGGTACATATCCGCTGCGCCTGTTAAGATATTCGGTGTCAATCCGACGTATGCAAAGGTCGCTGAAATCTCCTCCATCTCACCTATCCAACGTCTCGCCTTAGGAGGCATACCCGGCAATCCCTTCTCCATCCGTTCAAACAGTGCAGACTGACTCAACTGAAATTCGGCGGTGAGTGCTTCTGAAACACCCAAAACCTGCGCCGCTGTGAGCAATTCCGTGCAGAGAGCAGTTAAGCCTTTTGTTAAGGATGCGTAGCACATCTTAATCGCAGAAGCGTGTCCAATCTCATCACTGAGTGGTCGTACATCCAAGCCGTGATTACTGAGTTCTGAGAATAGACTGAGATCGGGTCCTGAGGCATAAAATCGGGTTGCTCCCGGATTCCGCGGGGGTGGCCCGATAATGGAAGCATCGACGAAAGTCCCACCTGCTTCGGTAATGACCTTTCCCAATTTGCGAACCGTCTGTGGTGCGATGGCGTTGCAGTCGGCATAAGTTAGCGTCGCGTTTGTCTGTTGAAGTGCTTCTGCGATTGCAGAAGCGGCAGACATCGCCTGTGCTGGCACCATGATTGAGAGGATAAGGTCTACTTCGGTTACCAATTGTGGGTATGTTGGGACATCTTGGATACCTGCTTTTTCTGCGAGCTCCCGCGTGCGTTTGCTTCTTCCTTGCAAACAGGTGATAACGCGCAAACCATTTTGACGGAGCACATCTCCGACGGTGTGTCCCATATCCCCAGGACTTAAAATTCCGACAGTGTTTGGCATAATAGGCTGAGACTCCCTTCTCTTTTCCTTTGTCAAATCCGAAATTCTGGGTAAAGGTAATGTTTCTGAACGTTGATGTCCGGTGCGGTTACAAACCGCACCTACAACACTAAGGTAGACACAGCAGTGGCGTTTTTTCAGATGTGAACGCCGACAGTGTTGATTGCTTTGAATACCAATACCGCACCGAGCAAGATGACAACAGCGGCACTGACAATCGGTAGGCGTTGTAACCAGACACCTTCACCTGTGAAACGCTCAATCAACGGTTTCGCCATTACCATCAAGATACCGATAGCAACCAATACAGCAGCAAGCCCCAATGAGAAAGCAGACAGAATAATTAGACCCCACACAAGTTTGCCAAGGCTAATCGCAAACAGAAGTCCGATGAGTGCATCCACACACGGTACAATGCCACCGGAGATACCCAGCGATAGCAGTCCCCAAAAACCGGTTCGCTCCGGCGGGACATGGGTATGCGTCCGCCCTCCATGACTGTGTGAATGCCCATGGTCGTGGTCGTGATCATGAGAATGTCCGTGGTCATGGTCGTGATCATGCGAATGTCCATCGTCGTGATCGTGGTCATGGTCATGATCGTGGTCGTGTGAATGCGAATGCCCATCGTCGTGCGAATGACCGTGATCGTGTGAGTGTGCGTGATCATGCCCATGAGGGTGCTGATGTCCGTGACTGTGGCTGTGGACACCGCCGCTATAATACTGTTTCATGTTTTTTGCGAGGAGCCACGCGCCAATACCAACAATCAAAATCCCAGAAAACAGACTCAACCACGGGACGATATCCTCGGGTGCAAACTCCTGTGCCACCAAAATGACGACACCGAGCGCGATAACGCTGAAGGTGTGCGTAAAAGTGACAACAAGCCCAAGGAACACCGCATCAATGACTCTGCCTTTAGAACCGACGAGATACGCAGCGACTATGGCTTTTCCATGTCCGGGTGTTAATGCGTGCAAACCGCCAAGCACGAATGAAATGACAAGCGCAGCGATTGCGAGCTGCAAGGTAAGGGGCCGGTTTATCAGTTCCTTTATCTTATCGCCTGAATGTTCATGTCCCTCATCCGCCAATCCTAATGTGCACGCGATAACACCGATAAAAACAATAGTAAGAATAAAAAGGTAACGTTTCTTCAACATTGACTAAATCCTCGCGAATTTTTGGAAACGTCTGTCGGCGACGACTTCACTGACGTAAATGTTCCCATTTGAATCGATCCAGATGCCGTGTGGGGAATCACTGAATTGACCAGGATTACTTCCTTTCTCCCCCCATCGTCCGATGACTTCGCCCTCAAGCGTCATGATGCTGATGCGTTGTCCACCCTCGGCGATGTGGATGACATTATCACTATCAATAAAGAGATCGTTCGGCGAGCGGAGGTCTGTCCACTCGGTCAAGTATTCACCGTCATTGTTGAAAATCTGGCAGCGGAGGTTCCCGCGGTCGAGAATATAGACGCGATCGTTGTGGTCTACGGTGACATCGTGCGATAGATTAAATTCTCCCGGTCCCGTGCCTGGTGCACCCCACGAAACGATGACTTCGCCGTCTGCGGTCATTCGGTGTACCCGCGATTGTCCGTAACCGTCAGAGACGTACATCTCACCCGATGCCGATAGGACAGCACGTGTGGGTTCATTAAAGGGACCGCCTGGTGCTCCGGGTTGATTGACAGTGCCGAATGTCTCCAACAGTTCTCCATCAAGCGAAAATTTCCGAACAGTGTGATCGACAGTGTCTGTGGTGTAAATTTCGTCATCGGGGCTAATCCAGATGCCGTGGGGTTTCTGGAAGATATCCTTGCCCCATTCGGTGACGAATGTGCCATCAGCCTCGAAAACGAGCATTGCGGGTTGTGGACTCCGATTGTAGACGTAGACGCGATCATTTGAGTCACACGCCACCCCTGAAACGAGTCCGAGTTGGGGAATCATCCCCCACCCTTCTACGACCTCATATTGATAATCACCTGTTCCAAAAGTTGCCATGGTAAAACCTCCTATTAGGTGCCAATGTCGATGTGCTGAGCGACAATAGATTTCAGAATCTGAACGATACGTTTCGCTTCAAGTACCCCGTTGTAGACGGGACCGAATTCAATATTGAGGGTTGGTTTTTCGCTCTCAATGTCGCCGACCACACCGCGGACGAAAGTCCAATTGTCAACAACAGTATAGCATCCAAAAATCTCTTGTTCAAGAGTGGTTGTATTTTTATAATTGAGCCATGCGGCAGCGAGCATCTCACCGTAGAGTTGATATTGGGGATCAACAGCTGTCAAACCTCTCTTAGCTTCATGTACAATGAGATACGGTGTGCGAATCTTACCTCCAATAGAAGGGGCAAGTGCACCATCGGCTTCGCCTTCAAGTTCAAACTTGGGGTAGGTCGCTTTCAGGGGTACCCCTGCCCATGCTTGAATTCGCCCCTGTTCTGCAAGTCGTAAAAGTGGATAAATTGCCCGAGACCAAAGGGTGGCTTCGTTCATTGGCACCAGATTGCGTCGGTACAGGGTTGCTTTGAAGGAATCAAGCAGCATCTGCTCTTCGGAAGTCAAAGTTGCTTGCCTTTCCTCCCAAGTCTCCAGGTTACTTTCCTCTTCGTGTAGGGTCACAAGCGCGTTGAGTGCATCTTCGGTGAGCTGTGATAATGGATATGTTTGCATCTCTGAAAATCTCCCTTCAGAGG
>VXZL01000134.1 GCA_009845505.1 Candidatus Poribacteria bacterium
GAGTACGGTCCAATTGCAACCGCGACAATTATCCGTGACCGAAACGATGGAAGTTCCAAAGGGTTTGGCTTCGTTGAAATGGAAAACCAAGAGGATGGTGAGCGAGCAATAGAAGCATTGAACGGTTCCCAAATGATGGGACGTCCGTTGAGGGTCAATCCCGCACGCCCTCGCTATCCTCGTAGACAAAACCGCGGACAGCAACAGCGTACCGGTTCCCAAGGAACCGATTCTCCAGATTCCGGGAGTTCGTCCGACAAAACATTTCACAACCCATACACCTTTGTTCCTTCCCCGCCGCGTGATCATATAACAGCCGGTGAGTTTGCAGGCGATTTCAACCCACTAAAAAATGAGCCATCCCTCGATCATGCATCCCTTAAGAAAGACTTGTGGACAGGACATATTCCCATCAAACTGACTACTGTTACGCCATTAGTGCTCCTCAAAAGTGATGGTAAAGAACGCGACACCACGACACATCAGACGTATGACGTGCTTGACTATATCCCCGAATCATCTTTGCGGGGTATGCTACGCAGTGCCTATGAAGTGGTGACAAACTCGCGTTACGACTGCTTTAGTAACCCAGATAGACTAGCGTATCGTATGAAACCGCGGGAAGCTCTGGACCTCATTCCAGCAATTGTAGAAGATGGAGGCGGCGGAACACTGGTCGTGCGTTTATATCCGGGAACCAGTAACGTCACACCCACAAAGCCAAACGGTCCAATGTACGCTGCAATGCTAACGCTCTATCACTCACATCCGACGAGATGTCACGGAGGAATACCAAATACCGGCGAAGAGGTGAAGGCAGAAATTGTTAATCGGCGGCACCACCGAGGTTACTCTTTCTGGAAAGCAATTCAAGTTTGTCCATCTACTCAAGCACTGATTCCGAGTGGTACTAACAATGCACAACTTATCACAGGGCGCGTTTTTATCACAAACAAAAACATGAGAGGCAAGCATGATGAGCGAATTTTCTTCAACCCTCAGCCAAACGTATTTCAGTTAACTGAAGATGTCAAAGAAGCTTGGGAGATGCGCATCAAAAGCTACCGGGAAGCACACTCTAATAATGAGATTTTTGGGCGGTCGGGTGCCCGTGATCAACCTTGGAAAAACATTGGCGACAATCCCGGTCAGACTGCGTGGTCCCCACACCAGTATCAGGACAGCGAACACCGATCAATTTGGCGTGGAGACCCACATGGACGTTCAACTGCCCACGATGCAATCGAATTGCAACCAGGTGATATGGTGTATGCACGTTGTAAGTTTGATCCAAAAACCAAAAAGGCCAAAGACATTGTGGATCTTTTTCCAGTTATGATCTCTCGCGAACTGTATGCCAACAGCCCAGCGGATCTACTGGATGGTTCGCTGAAACCGGCAAAAACAAGAGACGAATTATCCCCAGCAGACCGCTTATTTGGATGGGTGCCTCAGGAACAGAGAAATGATCAAGGTTACAAGAGCCGTATACGTGTCGTTTGTGACAATAAACCGAGATCGGAGATTATTAAAAGACTTAATGGGGAACTTCCATTAACAATCCTTGGGCAACCGAAACCAGCACAAGGACGTTTTTATGTTGCCGATGAAAAGGGGGTACAACACAGCATAGACAAAAGGAATGCCGGTTACGATACAAACCGAGGTAAGTATTTGCGAGGCCGCAAACAATACTGGCACCACAAAGGGTTAGAAGCTCACAAAGATGTTGAAAAACCTGCTTTGGATTATTGGTGTCCCACAGTTGAAGATCGAACACAAGTCAAGCAGAATGGACGGTATCAAGAGTACCGTCGTCCCGATAAAAATGGTCAACCGCAGCAGGATCCTCAAAACCGCTCTATCGCAGGATGGATTAAGCCCGGTACCAAATTTGAGGCATCGCTGTACGTGCAAAATCTGCAAGACCAAGAGATTGGTGCCCTGCTCTGGCTTTTGTCCCTCCCTGAGCAGCATTACTTCAAATTGGGCTACGGTAAACCTTTAGGGTTCGGAAGTGTGAAGATAGAAATCGATGAGAACCGATTAAAGGCGGGGTGTTTACCGCTTGGGACTAGCGAGGATTGGAAAGCATATTACATCAAATTTGATGCTTGCCCACCTGCAACCTTGGATGGTAATAAACAAAGCACCTGTCTCAGTGCCTTCAAAGTAAGTATGGAGACAGCGTACAATACCTATGGAAATTTTGACCAACTGCCTTTTATCGCTGATTTTTTACAGATCCTAAGAGGCCCAATAAAAGACGCACCGATTCACTATCCGCGTCTCAATCCGAGACCGCATCCTGATGGTGAGAACTTCCGGTGGTTTACAAAGAATGAACGTTATTGGAAAGAAGCACTTCCGAGAGTTGATGAGAGCGGGTTAGCTTATGAGCCTTATGACTTATAAAACACAACCGTTCGCCATTCACATATGCGGAGGAAATTATAATTATGGCAACACAACTTATAATGACAGTAGGAACGAACGCACTGCCTGTTTGGGTAGCATGGCATCACTTGAAAGATAAACTTGACCCTCCTATCAAAGTGCGATTTATTCATACAGCTGACACAACAGACGACAAAGATCGGTTAGTGAAGTATTGTCAGGGTTCTAATTTTGGTAACCATATTAAAACATCACCAGGGGATCCAGCAACTGTCCGTAGAGATATCAGACAAAAAATATTGAACGGTTTAGACGAAAACACCACCACTATTCACTTCCATTATACCGGAGGCACAAAAGTCATGGGTGTTGAAGCAGAGTCTGCTATTGAGTCTAAGCTGCCCCAAAATATACAAATGGAAACATCTTACTTGGATCCGCGTAGCACGGGAGGTCCGTCTATTGCTGGTCGAAGTCGACGATATGTTGATGATGCCCGTAAGAATGTAAATCCTCAACTTGACCGTATCGCACTCCTTAATGGTTTTATAGTTCCACCCTTTGGACACCATCCATTTTTACAACCGCCTACGCCTAATCAGTTAAGATATGGTCGAAAATTTCTTAATAAGCCTGATATGGTTGTTCCCAAAGGTGTAGCTGGTATAAAAAACAAAGGAGACTTGTTAGAATACGGGGCCTATGATGCCTTAGAGGCGGCTTTAAAGAGTATTACCACTCGAACAAATTATATCATTTTTCAAGGCGTGCATTGCCGAAGAAAAGGCGTACCAAGTGCCAAAAAGTTTGAACTGGATGTTGTCGCTGCTTTGGGCTATCAACTTATTGTTATCTCGTGTGATACATCTTCACCCGTTCCCAAAAATGATACAGCGAGTGAAAAGCAGAAAAAACGCAAGCTTGGAAGTTTCTCAATCAACATTAAAAGAAAAGCAATAGAGGCGTATCATCGGGCAAAACAGCTCGGTGGAGACGAGGCTTGGGCAATAATGTTATGTAAAGCCGAACATAACATCGCGGCAGGAATTCAAGAAGAATTAAGGGATGAAACAGGCAGCAAGAGCATGCCTTTGCAAGTTTGGGGTGAAGACAAATGGCCCAATCTACAAAACCAATTTGTTTACTATTTGCGGAATGATCTGCATTGGCGATAAGGAAGTGAGGTTACAACGTTTATGTCAAAAAAATGCATTGTAGTTCTTGGGACTGTAAGCGTTCAGCGATATATTTTTCAGAGCAACCGTTTGAAAGAAATTATTGGCGCGTCCGACTTAGCAAAACATTGGTTTGATGACGGTTTAATTCAAGCGATAAAGCAAACGGTCAGCTCGTTAGACAGAGCTGCCTGGAAGGCATACAAGGATAATCCTTCAATATCGCAATCCGAGGTGCCGGAAAGTCCCGATGCAGATGTTAATGTCATCTACATCGGCGGTGGTAATGCTGTACTGCTGTGCAAGAATAAGAATATTGCAACCAAGGTTGTGGAGAACTGGAGTCTCAATTTGCTCAAAAACGCGCCTGGGCTTCGGGTTGCTGTTGGGTATGGTAATGTAAGCGAGTCACTACCTGAAGCCTATAATAAAGCGATGGATAAGTTAAACCGTTGTGAAGAAGCTCTTCCTTGTGGAGCAGAACTTGGGGGTTTACCCGTTGTTCAAACATGCAGCACCACTGGATTATCAGCAAGCAGACGAAGCAAAGAGGAAAACAAACGTGAAGAATGGATTTCACATTCCGCAGCGAGTAAAAGAGAGCAAGTCGGAATAGCAAAAGAGCCCGGAAAAGCCCAAGAAACCATTAGAGGTGAATTCAAATCTGTTCTAAAAGAGAACCAACATTTTGCCATTGAACTTGACAAATTGGGCGGTGGTGAAGGTCAATCGTATATGGCGGTGGTGCATGCCGATGGTAATGGAATGGGTGAATTGCTCAATGAAGCAGTGAGAGATGCAAATGATGATGAATTCCTCCATTACATACGGGCATTTTCTGCTTCTGTCTCACAACTATCAAAGAATGCCTTTGAAAAAACGATGCAATATTACCAAGATGTCTTACCCTCACTCAAAGGAATAAAAGAACACGAAAACGCATTTCCAATGCGTCCAATTGTTTATGGCGGGGATGACTTAACTTATGTCTGTGATGGACGTGTGGGGCTTCATCTAACTGCATATTACCTACAAGAATTTGCCAAAGAACCTATAAAAGTTGGTGGTGAAGATAGACATGTTGATGCTTGTGCTGGTGTGGCAATTGTGCATACAAAGTTTCCGATTGCGCAAGCGTACCGCTTTGCCGATGAACTCTGCGGATTGGCGAAATCACATCGTGACCGTGATTCCGGCGGTAGTTGGTTAGACTTTCAGATTATCCAAGCAGGGGCAACAGGCTCGGTATCCACGATCAGAAGTTCACAATATCGCAGCCTTGAAGGACAAACATTACATCAACGCCCCTATCAAATTCCAGAAACTTGGGAGAGATTTGTGGAAATGCTACGTGGATTCCAATCAAAACAGTGGCCCCGAAGCCGTGCGAAAAGTCTGATGCAGGCACTCACGAAGGGACCATCGGAAACCGAACGATTTGTCCAAGCTGCAAAATGGCGAGATATTTCATTACCCCCTTCAGAGGAAGACCAATCAGGATGGTCGGGAGGCGATGCCAAAGACTGTACTACACCTTATTTTGACCCACTTGAGGCACTCGATTTCTATCTGGAAGATCTACTCACAACGCCTCCAGCAAAAATTGATGAAGGAGAGGAAAATAGCGAATGACGAGTTATGTTTTGAAGATAAAACTCATTTCACCCTTAACGTCTGCTGCGGGTGAAGGACGTGTTGGCGTGGTTGACACGGAGGTTGCTTTTGATGACTTAGGGTTACCCATCATCCCCGGTAGGAGACTTAAAGGTTTGTGGCGCGATGCCTATCGTGATGTGGTTGAATCATGGCAACAGTGTGGACAAGACACAACTTCTGTAGAACAGATTTTCGGTGACTCAGGGCAGGGAACTCATGATGGAGATGCTTGTATTCATATTGCAAATGCTGAGTTAAAAAATACTACGTCTTTGAAGGAGTGGTTAGAATACTTACAACACGATAAAGTACGGAAACTCCATCCAGATGATGTGGTGCAACACTATGCAACTGTACGCTCACAGACGGCTATTGAACGTCTGACCGGTTCAGCGAAAGAAAATACGCTCCGCCTTACGCGAACATTGAAATCAGGGTTAGTATTCTGGGCACGGGTAAACTTTAATGAAATAACGCCTGATCCTGCATTGCTAAATGCATTAGCACTTGGTGCTGTTTCGCTCAAATATATGGGAACAGCACGCACACGTGGACTTGGAAAAGTCAATTGTCAGTTTCTCGAACTTGATCCCACTGGAAAAGTCAAGTCCTTGACACCACAGTTGAATACAAATTGTCTTCCCCCAATTAAAAGCACCGTCCTATCGAAATCAGTCCATAAGCCCGTAGCAAAAACAACTAATACCTTCAAAACAAACCCTCAAAAACCTACTCATATATTACATTATCGATTTAAATTGATAACAGCAACTGTCATGCCCGCGTCAGATGGGGATCCGAATACCGTTGTAAGCCGCCAGGATATTCCAGGAAGTCATTTGTGGGGTATAGCTGCATGGTGCTATCTGAACGAAGGGAGTCATACCGCGTCAGATCCAGTGTTTCGTAACGCTTTTCTTAACGGTGGTTTGCGTTTTTTAACAGCATACCCAGAAGCAATAGATAATCAACAGCGTTTGATTCCGATTCCGCACTCTATCCGTAAATCGAAAATAGATGATCAACCTTGCAACTTGGCAGATCAAACCTCGCCGTATGAACCTACAAAACGATTTGATCGGCATTATGCGAAGTTTGGTTCAGGAGGTATAGAGACACAGTCAGTAAAGACAGAACGTAATTATCACCATGCACGCGCTACAAGTGACCGTCGTAAAGGACGGGCACTTGGGGCAGAAGTACCAGACGGTGGTGCCCTCTTTACATATCAAGCGATTCAACCAAAGCAAACGTTTCAAGGGGCGGTTTTAGGTTCAGAAAGTGACTTGACGAACTTGAAAACGTGGGTGCAAAGTCCTAAAGCAGTACACATCGGTAGATCACGAAGCGCGCAATACGGTGAGGCAGAATTTGAATGGATAGATGATGTTCCACAAGAACTGACTCATATCGTTGAGTGGGAGGGATTTACCATATCACAAGCGCCTACTAACCTCAAAAAACGCTTAATCATTACGACCTTGTCTCCGTTATTAGCGGTTAATGATGGAGGACATCCGATTGCGTCCTTCCCTGTACAGGAGTTGGTAAATGCCTTAGGACTACCAGAAGCCACAGAACCAGAACTTATATCGAGTTTCACACGAACAGAAACAATTAGTGGTTATCACACACATCTACGTTTACCACGGCAACAGTGGCAAGCCATCGCAGCTGGGTGTGTCTTTGAATTCAAGTTAGAACAAGATCTCACCGATGAAAAACTTTTGGAATTGGAGCGAAACGGATTAGGACTTCGTAAAGGGGAGGGTTTCGGTCGTATTGCTGTTAATCGACAAAATAATCTACATTTAGGCAGTAAAGAAAAGCCTCTTGACGATCCGGGGAACACTAATTTCCCCAAAAGACCTGAGGCCGAGATACCTCCGGATCTTTTGGAAATACTAAAACAACTGGTACGAACATATTGTGTAGAAGAAATGCAAAAATATGCAAGAGAAATTGCCGATAAGTTAGCAGCGGCACACAAGATTCCAAGAAACGCTTTGTTAGGGCGGTTGCGGTTGTTTCTACGGCACGAGAAGCCCGTTGAAAGTTTAGAGAAACTGCGGAAACCAGCTATGGAACAACTGACAAACTATCAGATTAACATGATTGAGTGTCCTTTCTTTGACTTACCAAACCAACAGACTTTGTTTGACATATTCAAGAATGCATGGTCACAACCAGAATTGTTTACAAAGGGATTGGTTAAAAGTAAAGTTGATGACTTGGCAACTGATTTTGATGAAACTATACACATCGGTATGATTCAAACCTTGTTAGATAATGATAGCACTAAATTATGCGACGATTTTCTTAACTATCTCATCACCACACTACGCATCAGTCGTCAACGGAGATCCAAGTAGAAACAATAAGGATAAATTCAATGACTAATACAAAATCGAAAAAAACTATTGCCGATGATGCCGTTGTGCGCCGACTATACGCTCGCGGCACATGGAAACTCAAAAGCGCAGCACATTTCGGTGGCGATGAAACCGGTATAGCTGATATGTGTCTCCTGCGGGACGCGAAGGGGAACCCTTTTATTCCAGGAGCCTCCATTGCCGGTGCCGCACGAAGTTTATTAGCCCGGCAGCGTTTAGCCTGGGCACAATATTCACATAAAGATGGAACCAATAATGAACCCCCAGAACTCAAACGTTTCTTTGGTGGATCGGAAAACAGGAACACCGTAGAAGATTCTGACCCTATGAGTGCCTTAATCGTGGCAGACGCTGTATGTGTCTCCAAGGAAGCGAAAACCTTTATAAGAGACGGTGTGCGCGTAGATGCAAAGTCCGGATCTGCCGCTGAAGGTGCAAAATTTGATGTAGAAGTGCTTGAACAAGGGACAGAGTTTCTTTTAAATTTCCAATGTATCATACGGAAAGATGACGACAACGTTGGACTGACGAACTTGTTCTTAGCGATGTTATACGGATTTAAGAAAGGCGACATCCAGCTCGGCGCACGCACGCGACGTGGATATGGCAAAGGCAAAGTAGAAGATTGGGCTATATACGATTTAAATATGAAAGAACCACAAGACGTTATTGCGTGGTTGCAGGATAAACCGTGTTCCCGGCCAAAGAGCTGCAAATTGAAACCTCGTCCCTTGCAATCCGATCGACGAAATTACTTCCGCATAGAGGCAGATTTCCAACTACGCATCTCTCTACTTATCCGCAGTGCTTCAGGAGATCCAAAGGATCCAGACATGGTTCATCTACACTCCAATGATAAACCCGTTATCCCCGGTACCTCCTTTGCTGGTGCGTTCCGTCATCGTGCAGATTTGATAGCAACTGCCATTGGTTGGGAAAAGCATGAAGACGATGCAGATACTGTGTGTGAGATGTTCGGCCCCGTTCATAAACAAGGCGAAGAACACGACGAATCAGAAAATATAGGCTTATGGGCAAGCCGGGTAACAATTGAGGAACGTCTAGTGGAAAACGTAAAACCACAATGGCAAGATCGGGTAGCAATTGATCGGTTTACAGGAGGCAGCCTGCAAAGTGCTCTATTCAACGAAAAACCGGTCTATCCATGCCCTATGAAAACAACGACTGAAACCAACGTCCGACTTAGACTCACATTAGAAGAACCGGACAAAGCAGAAATTGGTTTGCTGCTGTTGACATTACGCGATTTCTGGTATGGGCACGCTGCACTCGGAGGGGAAACGAGCAATGGACGCGGCACACTCCAAGGCATTAAAGCGAAATTGATATACAAAGATACACCCGATCCATCTAATACAAAGGAATGGAAATTGGCGCACCAGGACAAACGCATGATGATTGAAAGTGATGACGGCTTCCTCCAATGCTGTGTTGATGCGGCACAGAACTATACGGATCGCCCTAAAGCATCACGACGGCCTAAGAAGAATAGTGAGGAGGAAACGGATGCCGCATAAGTGTCAAATAGAACTTAAGAAAAAATGGGTATGCGATCATCTGTCCGATGTTACGAACGAAAAGACGGCATGGGTGTTATTACAGGAACCGGGATTTATCGGTTTCGGTGTAGTCGAGGCAAATGAAATTTGGTTGCCCCCTTATGAGCATAAGTCATCAAAATGGGAACCGGATTGGGAACTGGTAAGTGATCTCCGTTTATTCGGCGAGAAAGGCGAATGGCACATTTGGCGAGATTGGGATGGAAAGCATTATGCTCGTCTGCTGAAATTAGAAAGCATCGCAGAGGATCATACGCTGACAGAATTCCATGCCCTATGGGGAAGTGAGGTGGAACCAGCAAAGCCGCCTTGGGTAAAGTTGGTAGAAGAACGTGGTACTGAAATTTGGCTGCCGCTTGCACATGTGAAGAAAAAACATTTACCCCTACGTCTAAAACTCAAACAGATTATAGACTATGACCCTAAAACTCACTTAGCAGGTATCACCGATGCTGCAATTGTCGGGCTAACTCGCGAATCTAAAGAGGTAATTTTCCCACCTTCTTCTGTTTCTTCTTCATAATTTAACCCTAAGTTTTTACTAACTGATGATTGGAGATTTAGAGTGCGTTTTGTTTTGTCAACTATTGGGACAAGTATCCTAACAAATCTTATTGATAGAGGAGATCCTACCGAGGGCACTTGGTTCGGAACGCTGCGAGATTCAGCAAATCTCAAGCAGGACGAATTAACACCAGATACAGAAAACGTGATTAATACACTTGCGGACCGAGCACTCGAACAACTTTTAGAAAACAATCCCCAGACGAATTGTCGAATTAGTGCCGAGTTGAACGGCATTTACGGTATCTACAGCGGTCAATTGCCGAAAGATAGCCAAGACGAGCACTATCTCATCTGTACCGACACCGCACAAGGCCAACAAACGGGTGGATTGATTAAGGATTTCCTTAAGTCACAAGGCTTTAAAGTGAACGTTTTCACTCCTTCTCGGCTTTCAACACAAGATCCAGAGTCCTTCACCGCGGGTACAAGGGAACTCATTAAATGGCTTGAAGACAACGTGCCATGGCGACGGGACAGCAGCTATCACGTGATTTTCAATCTCGTTGGCGGTTTCAAGAGTCTGCAAGGTTATATGAACACCTTTGGGGCATTTTACGCCGATGAAGTCGTCTATATCTTTGAGGCACCAACTGCTGACTTAATCAAAATTCCACGTCTGCCAATACAGATTGACACCACCATTATTGAAGAATATCTGACGGAATTTGCGTTGATGGATGCAGGTAAGTTATATCCGATTGAAGAGCTTGAAGGTATCTCAGAAACACTATTGGAATTCGTAGAGGAAAACGGTAAGACGTATACAGGGTTATCGGCGTGGGGAGAATTACTCTGGCATCGAACGAAATCAGATCTGTTATCTGAAAAACCATTGCAATTCCCGCGGTTAGCATATCAGCAAAGTTTCATTAACGACTGTCAGAATTTAAACAATCAGCAATGGACGAAACTTCAGGAAACTTTAGCGAAAATTGCCACTGCACTTGAAAATACGGACGGTGACATAACCCAACTTAATGACAAGGTTTCTGGACTCAATTTTGAACAATTGACAAATTTGGATGGTATTTGCACATTCCGTATAACTCAGGGCGTTCGGGTCAGTTGTGAAATTACTCATAGCGGTTTGGCACTGAGGCACTACGGTAACCACGACGATGTGTACGATAATCCGTAAGTTTAACCGTTTCATAGAAGTCAACAGAATTTATGGTCTCATAAGAATTCATCCACAATGCTCCAAAACTTCTGCTTCGCGCGCTACCGCTTCACATACACCGTCCAAGAACCCCTGAAGATGCCACACTACAAAGGCAACGTCTTCCGCAGCCGGTTCGGATACCTCCTCCGCGACGTCACCTGCATCGGCGGTGAAGCACAGTGCCAGACACAGTGCCAGTATCCAGACCGGTGCGTCTACTCCAAATGCTTTGAAACCCCCGTACCCGAAGACAGTCCGATGCTCCGAGGGCAACCCTTCGCACCACACCCATTTATTCTTGAACCACCACACACGCAGCAATTAGACTATACCCCCGGCGATACTTTCACCTGCACATTGACCCTCATCGGCGAGGCAATCAACCTCTTACCGTGGTGCGTGTTCACCTTCCGCGAGATAGGCAAGCGACGCATCGGTATCCGTGGCAAACGTGGACAGTGCCATCTCAACACAGTAGAAACCCTCCCCGCACTCGGGAGCCAAGACATCCGAACAATTTACACGGCAGAAACCGAATTACTTACAGACGACGGGGTGATTCTTGGGCGGGACGACGTAATACGTCGCGTGCCGAATGGGGTTGATGAGATTGAATTGGAATTTCTTACGTCCACGAGTATAAAAGTGAGCGGAAAATGGACAAGCCACCTGACGTTTGAACACCTCATCCGCAACCTGCTCCGTCGTATCCGATTCCTGAGTTTTTTTCATTGTGGCGAGGATTTGGAGGTAGATGCGCGGACGATAATTGAGGCTGCCAAGACT
Organism: Candidatus Poribacteria bacterium; assembly: GCA_009845505.1. Lineage (GTDB taxonomy): Bacteria > Poribacteria > WGA-4E > WGA-4E > WGA-3G > WGA-3G. The sequence goes on from VXZL01000134.1 coordinate 11,717, forward strand.
GTAACGCATGTATCCGATTTCCATTGGATTCGGGCGGATCGCTATTCCTACCGCGCCGAGAAATCCGTTCCGATGGGTGGGTTTATCGGTAAGATTCGCTTTACCGGTGCGTTGGAGCCGTTCCTACCC
>VXZL01000597.1 GCA_009845505.1 Candidatus Poribacteria bacterium
GAAAAAGGCTCGGCGGTAATCGCGCATAACCGATCGGGTGAAACGGCGTTGATGTATGCAGCGTGGCGAGGGCTTCCAGATATCGTCCAACTTTTACTTGAGCAGCGTGCTGATATCTCCCTAAAAAATAGACAGGGGAATACGGCATTGACCCTCGCAGAATCAAAGGGAAACCTAAACATTGTACAGATGCTCCGAGCGGCCACAGAATAGATAACATGGATTGATTTAAAAATTATGCAAATCGGTAATTTTATACTGGGGAATTTTTACACAAGAAGTCCCTCTTATCACAGAAATCACAGAATCACAAAAATCACAGTTCAGACGATTACCATCAGGAGAACGAAATGTCTGACACTTTAACCCGTGGTGTCACTTTAAAATCGGTTATAGTATCGCTAATCCTTATCCCAATCAACTGCTATTGGATTATGTATACGGAGATGGTCTGGTGGGGGCTTTTTCCGACGACAATGTCCCTGTTTTTCAACGCCGTCTTCTTTGTGTTTGTGATTACGCTCCTGAACCTGCTCGTCCGGCGGATAAAGCGGCAGTGGGCAATGACCCACGGCGAGCTGCTTGTTATTTACGTGATGCTTTGTATGGCGAGTGCTATCGCCTCACACGACCATACACAAGTGTTAATCCCGATGATTGGACACGTTTTCTGGTACGATACGCCTGAAAACGAATGGCGGGAACTTCTCCACCGATACATGCCAACGTGGGGCACTGTCCAAGATAAGGGTATATTAGAGGGGTTTTACGAAGGACAAACAACGCTTTATCGGGTAGAAGTGCTACAGGCATGGCTCGGTCCGACGCTGTGGTGGACGAGTTTCATTGTAGTGCTTGTGTTCGTGATGTTGTGCATCAACGTTGTGTTGCGGAAGCAGTGGACGGAGCGCGAAAAACTTGCCTATCCGATCATCCAACTGCCGTTAGAGATGACGCGGGATAGCGGGGCAAAGTTCTACCAAGGTAGAGTGTTTTGGACAGCCTTTATCCTCGTCTCACTCCTTAATCTTGTGAATGGGTTCAGCTATCTTTTTCCGACGATTCCCATTATTGGTGTCCGGTTTCGGAATATCAGCCATTTTTTCACGGACAAGCCTTGGAGTGCTATCGGTTGGACCCCTTTTTCTATCTATCCGTTCGTCATTGGACTCGGATTCTTTATGCCTCTGGATTTGTCGTTTTCCTGTTGGTTTTTCTATCTATTTCGTAAGATGCAACGGGTTGCCGGGGCAATCATTGGCGTTCGCGGGTTACCCGGTTTTCCGTACGACCGGCAGCAGTCCTTGGGCGCATATCTCGGACTGGCGATTTTCGCGATATGGGCAAGTCGAAAGTACCTCGCAGAGGTTTTCAGACAGGTATTCACGGGACGCTCAAGCCTCGACGAATCGGTTGAACCGATGCGATATCGGACTGCGATCATAGGTATTGTCTTGGGATGCGTCTATCTCATAGCGTTTTCTGTGAAGATAGGTATCAGTATTTCGCTGGGTATTGCCTTTTTCGCGATGTATTTCGCGTTGTCAACGGGAATCACACGGATGCGGGTAGAATCGGGGGCGCCAGCGCACGATCTCCATTTTATGGGACCCGACTATGCCTTACCGACGATTCTGGGATCGCGAGGGATAGGGGGTTCCAACCTTACAGCACTTTCCTTTCTGTTTTTCTTTAACCGAGCGCACCGTAGCCATCCAATGCCGCATCAGTTAGAAGGTTTCCAACTTGCCTCCCGGGCACGGTTTAATCCGAAACCGTTGGTATGGGTAATGCTCTTAGCAGCACTTGTGGGTTCAATTGGTTCTTTCTGGGCATACTTGCACGATGTGTATCACTTTGGGGCAGCCGGAGGTTTTGCACGACATCCTTTCGAGAGGCTCCAAAAACAACTCAACTTTCCGATGGGACCGAACATTCCTGAAGTATCTGCTATGGGCATCGGTATGGGGTTCACGTTCCTGTTGATGTTTTTACGGATGCGGTTCTTTTGGTGGCCTTTCCATGCTGTAGGATATGCTGTTTCCGGTGCGGCGGATTGGTGCATGAACTGGCTTTGGATCTCGCTTGTGATTAGCACCGTTGCAAAATGGTTGATTATCAAACAAGGCGGGTTACAATTACATCGGAAAGCAGCACCTTTCTTCCTCGGATTAATTCTCGGCGAGTTCGTGGCGGGGAGTCTCTGGAGTTTTTACGGAATGGCGACAGAGACCCGGATATTCCCCTTTAAGGATTGGTAACCTATCTCCTGCTGCTTATCTTATCGGTTTTGACTTGACAAACCCTACGCACTTTGCTAAAATTACATGAAAATAGCACAGCGGTTGGCGTGCGCGAAACATCAAACTCGAACACTCTCCAAATACCAACGAGCTCAACACTTTAACCCATTAGGCTCCCACAAGGAAAAAAATTATGGAGACTCTCAAAGACTTTGAATTCAAGCAGAGAAAATATATGCCTGTCTTTCCAAAAGCGAGTGGGAAACCGACGATCTCCATTGAAGGATACCCCGGCGAGGACGATGAACCTATGGCTGCCACAGGATACCATGCGGAACAGATTTCTAACTTTTTTGACCAACTCTATCGATATTTTGCAATCAATCCGCATATCTATGTTGGCGTTGACAATTTCATCTATTATCGTAAAGGCGACCTCACAAAAGTCGTCGCGCCAGATGTTTATGTTGTTTTAGGCGTTGATAAATTTCCGCAACGGCGCAGTTTTTACACGTGGTCCGAAGGTGCGGTTCCCACCGCAGTTTTTGAATTCCTTTCGGATTCAACGGCGAATCAAGACCGGAATGAAAAAGTTCAATTGTATTTGATGGACATGGGGGTTCCAGAATACTTCATCCATCAGCCTGAAATGGAGAAGCCGCCGGAGTTTCGAGGGTGGCGGCGAAGTTCATCGGGTGACATCAGCGAAATCCTACCGGACACGCAAGGGGGATTGTTCAGCGAGACGTTAAATCTCTTGTTTCGCTGGGAGGATATCCTGCCTAACGAAGTGCGACTCTTACGTCCCTATCTGCCGGACGGCACCCTAATCACGACTTCTATGGAAGAGGAGCATCTGAGAATAGAGGAGCAGCATCGGAGAATGGAGGAGCAGCATCGGAGAATGGAAGAGGAGCGTCTGAGAATGGAGGAGCAGCGTCTGAGAATAGAAGAGGAGCGTCTAAGAATGGAGGAACAGCGTCTGAGAATAGAAGCGGAAGCGCGTGCCGAAGAAGAAACGAGACGACGACAGGCTTTAGAGGCTGAATTAGAACGTCTCCGGGGAGGTTAGGTGTCTGTTCTGATATTCTTTTGAGAAATGCTTATTTAAACCTCATCTAACCGTACCCGATGCGAAGTGTAAAATTAATTCTTATTTTGATAATGAGACCCATTATCCTAATAAATTTGTGATAATGAAACCCATTCTCATATTTTTCTTTGCCTAAGTAATGATATTTTCGCTGAGAACATAGGTGGTGCGTGGGTTTGTGCGCCTAAAACTACGAAATTACAGTAAAAATACCTTGCCCTCTTTTCCAGTTTCGTGATAAACTGCGATTATCGATTTTGATACCGGAGGAGGATAAAAAATGTTAGCCGTTAAGGAACTCGGTCATGTCGGACTCTATTGCACGGATGTAGAAAAATCTCTGGACTTCTATACCCGTATTCTGGGGCTTACTGTCACTGATGCACATCCAGAAGGGCATATTATCTTTTTGAGTGCGCAGCCAGAATCCGAACACCACGAACTGGCGTTGTGTCCCGGCAGAGATACTGCACCGGGAGCAAAGGTCGTTCAACAGGTTTCATTTATTGTAGAAAATCTCAAGGACTTGAAGCAGTTCTATACGCTTCTAAAATCGGAAGGCGTAAGGATTCGGAGTGTCGTGAGTCACGGCATTGCGCTGGCGATTTATTTTTATGATCCAGACGAGAATATCGTTGAGATTTACGCGAAAACCCCGTATAAGGTGCCACAACCTTTTTCAGAAGATGTGGACCTTGATTTGGACGAGGATACGTTGATGAAGATCGCTGAGACTGGATCACCTTAGGAAAACCAAACTAACAGTCTATACTACATCGTGGCAGCTTAGGTTATATTAGAGGGTATGTTTGCCAAACAGAAAAGGGCGAGGCACAAAGCCGAAGCCATCCTCGCCCAACGGAGTAGTGTTTCGATTAGGTGTTAAGAAAGTCCTTGTAAGCTACCAGTGCTATCGCCTATTTGTGCCACCTCAACATCCATACGATTGAGCATTGACAGCCATAGGTTGTTCAGGGGAGTCTCTTTTGGATAACGGATGTGACGCCCGGTTTTGATCGTGCCGCAACCACCACCTGCGAGTATAATGGGGAGATCGTGGTGGCTGTGTCGGTTGCCGTCTGCATTTCCGCTACCGTACAGAATCATCGAATGATCGAGGAGCGATCCATCGCCTTCAGACGTTGCGGCGAGTTTTTCCAAGAAGTATGCCAACTGCTCGGAATGGAAAACATCAATCCGCTTGATTTTTTTTATCTTCTCTTCATCGCCACTGTGATGTGACAAGTAGTGGTGTCCCTCTGAGACATCGACAAACGGGTAGGGTCTGTTACTCCCCTCATTTGCGAGGACAAAGGTCGTAACACGGGTTACATCCGCCTGAAATGCGAGTACCATCAGGTCCATCATGAGACGCAGATGCTCCTGATAATCTTCTGGAATTTCCTCAGGTACGGTATAGTCTGGACTTTCAACCGGTGGAAATTTTTCAGCTGCTTCGATTCTCAGTTCAATGTCTCGGATAGAGGAGAAGTACTCATCAAGTTTGCGGACATCGTTCCCCGTAACTTGTCGGCGTAGGTCTTTTGAGTCCTGCATCACGAAATCGAGGACGCTTTTGCGCCGCTGATCGCGTTCTTCCCGTTCGGTATCGGGGAGGGTTGAGAAGAGACGCTCAAAAGCGAGTTTTGGATTTACCTCTTTGGGTAGCGGCTGAGTCGCAGAACGCCACGATAACGTTGATGAGTAGACGCAGCTATAACCGGAGTCGCAATTGCCTGCCCGTCTTCCGGGATCGATACCGAGTTCAAGCGAAGGCATCCGGGTCCGTCTGCCGACGTGCGATGCAGCGACTTGGTCAACAGAAACACCGGCATGAATGTCAGCACCATCGGTTTTACGGGGCTGTGCGCCTGTCAGGAAGGCAGCCATCGCTCGGGCGTGATCGCCACCACCATCCCCGTTCGCGCGTGCTTTGTCAGCGGTCAGTCCACTGAGTACCAGCATTTTGTCCTTTACATTTTCCAACGGTTTCAAGATATCCGTGAGTTCATAGTCAGTGCCTACCTGCGTCGGTGTCCAATCCTCCATGATTTTTCCATTCGGCACGTAAAGGAAAGCCATCCGATTCGGAACTGTCTGTGCGCTCGTAGGCGCGTTCGCCCACGATGTGATAGGACCCATGACTTCCAGCCACGGGAGGGCAATACTGACGCCGAGACCGCGTAAGAATGTTCGACGTGAAAGTTGTTTTGAGATGCTCATAATCCTTCGTCAACTCCTCACAGTTAAAGCAGCAGACTTGCGAAAATCTTCTGCTGTCCCTGTCCAATTTCTCGTTTCACAATGCCTATAACATAATTATATCTTATTTTTTATAACGTGTCAAGTGTTTAGCGTGCGTTTAAAAGTACGGCACCCCTTGTGCATTGACATAAACTGAATAAAGAGATTGACTGCCTGCCATAAAGAGCCTATTTCGTTTTACGCCACCGAAGCAGATATTCGCACAAATCTCGGGAAGGTGAATTTTACCGATAAGCGTTCCGTCTGGCGCGAAGATATGCACACCGTCGTAGCCTTCGCCGACCCAACCTGTGCCTGCCCATAAATTACCGTCAATATCGCATCGAAGACCGTCAGCGGCACCGGGTGCCATATCAGTGAACACCTGTTTGTTAGCCAAGCGTTCACCCTCTACAACATCATGGATAACGATATTTTTCGGTGGACCCGTATCAGCAACGTAAAGTTTATCATAGTCAGGTGAAAAACATAAGCCGTTCGGTCTTTCTATTTCCTCCGTCACAACGACTGCCGCGCCAGTGTCTGGATTCAGGCGATAAACGGAAGTCGGCAGCTCAAATTCTGCTTTGCGTCCTTCATAGTGCGTAAGGATACCGTATCCCGGATCCGTAAACCAGATATGTCCATCGGGATGGACAACTGCGTCGTTTGGGGCGTTGAAGCGTTTGCCCTCAAAGTTATCTATGAGGACGGTAACCGTTCCGTCATACTCGGTTCGTGTGACACGTCGCGTGCCGTGTTCACAACTGATGAGTCTGCCCTGTCGGTCGCGTGTGTGTCCGTTTGTATAATTAGAAGGTTTGCGATAGACGCTTACTGCGCCAGTGGCTTCCTGCCATTTCAGGATCCGGTTGTTCGGGATGTCGCTCCAAAGGAGGAAGCCACCATCGCCGAACCAGACGGGTCCCTCTGACCAGCGCGCCCCGGTCCATAACCGTTCCACAACGGCGTTGCCAACTTTATATTTTGCAAAACGCGGGTCTATTACTTCAACGGCTGGATCGGGGTAACGGGTAATCGTTTTCCCGTCCGGGAACGTGTCTGCCCAAGCTGTAAGGGAACCTATCGTTTCCAACCACGGTAGGGCAGCACCGACCGCTAAACCACTTAAAAATGATCGCCGTGAAAATTGTTTTGGTGTGCTCATGAACATCTCCCAGATTTACATAACATTAGACGGTTCATATCCTTCGGTATACATAAGCATACGCTCATGAATAAACTCATATTTCTCAGGGCAACAAGAACGGAGTCTATGGGGCGATATAAGATAATGTGCGATACTTTCCGCCATATCCTCATTTGGATTTTTTTCAGAAGCGTAATCAGATACAAACGTTGATCGTTCTTGGGTTGTTGACCAACCCGATTCGCTTGCATCTCGATGCCATCCCCCAAGTTTCGCCCAATCCGCTCTAACTTCTCTATTAAAAACGAAAGCCCAAATAAAATGTGCCTTTTCGTGAGCAATTACGCGCCGAGTCGTATTAGAATTACGGCGGCGAAAAATGGATTCAGCAAACTCTATGTGACCACGACCCGTCCGAGCATAACTCATGCCTCTTTCATCTTCCTCTTCGCCCTTATCAATTCTACGAACTATATATTCTAATCTCGGTATTTTATGGAGTGCCTGCGGGAATTCTTCAAATACCGATATAATGACCATCAGATCTTCATTTTCAAAATTTGAATAGCGTTTTGATGTTTTGCTTGGCGTGCCCTCGGTCAATGAATCATAAGCGGGTACGTATATACCATACCTTTTTTGTAATATTAATTCTATTACAGCTCTGTTTGTCCCATTCTCCGTTAGGAATAGGACGACAGCAGAATATAGTTCCTTTCCGGGTGACAACGCCTCTTGATCCTCTTCAACGGGAAAGATATATTTACTAATCGTAACGAATTTTAACTTATCTTTAAATTCAATCTCAATACCCTTTTCCAAGTCCTTGTCACTTATGCGCCATTGAGAAAAACGTAGGTTCAGCACCCCGGGTATGGATTCAAAGGCTCTTAAAAGCGCGTCTGCCTGTTTTGTCGTCCATGTAGCGTCCAAATAAACAGAGTATTTTTCCTCCAACCGTAAAATAGGACTCTGATTTGGTGTTTCATAAGGCAGTGCATAACAGCCGGATTGGAGAATTATGATAACAAAAAGAATTATATGCGTTGTAATACGTCCCATCACTCGCTCTCTGTGCCACGTCGCAACCGGAACGGGTCGCTTTTGACGATTTCTGTAACCAGTACCGAACTTCTGTAGTCTTCGGTTTCGAGTTGTGCGACGATACGTTCAACAGTCGGTCGGTCGTAATACTCCAAACCTCTCCCCAAAGCATAGGTTAACATCTTCTCTGTCAAAGCGCGTAAGAACTGCTGTTTTCGATCCAAGACGACCTGTCTCAGGTCTACTATGCCGTGTTGTAGTACCGTTCCATCCGGTAATACCGCCGTTGTGTCGATAGCCTGTTCGCCATCTTTCCACCGAAACGCGCCGATTGCGTTGAAGTTTTCAAGCGCGAACCCGATGGGGTCCATTTTCGCGTGGCAGTTAGCACATGCGGGGTCCGCCCGGTGTTGTTCGAGACGCTCTCGGAGCGTAGTCCCATGAACCGCCTCACCCTCTTCTTCTAATTCTGGAACATCCGGTGGCGGTGGCGGTGGCGGCGTACCGAGTATCTGTTCCAGCACCCAGCGTCCCCTTTTGACGGGAGAGGTGCGCGTTGGGTTAGAGGTCACGGTCAGAACGCTGGCGTGGCTAAGTATGCCACCGCGTGCGGTGCCTTGTAACTTGACGCGCCGGAACGATCTACCGCGAATCCGTTCACCCCCCGGGACAGGGTTCTTATGTCCTCTCCAGTTTCCTTGTGTATCCACGATACCGTAGTGGCTCGCTATCGGTTGATTAAGGAAGGTATAGTCGGCACCAATGAGATCAAGCAGACTCCTGTCTTCTCGAAAGATCGATTCAACAAAAAGTTCGGTCTCCTTTTGCATAGCCAAGCGTAAGCCGCCAGTGAAATACGGAAATTTTTCGAGATCCGGCGCGACCGTTGTCAATCGTTGAATCTGAAGCCATTGGGACCCGAAACTGCTCCCTAATTCAGATGCCTTTGCGTCAGCTAACATGCGTTTAACTTGGGCTTCCAGATTGATGGTGAGTTGTTTTTTCTCGGCGAGTTCAAGGAGTTCGTCGTCTGGCATGCTGCTCCATAAGAAATAGGAGAGCCGAGAAGCGAGTTGGAATTCATCAATCGGATGCGGTTCTGGCGTTTGTGGACGGTCATCGAGTTCCAATCGAAAGAGGAATTTCGGTGAACAGAGAATAACTTTAATCGCTTCTTGGATACTCGCTTCCCACGGCACTCCGTCCACTTGAACAGATTCTGCAAACTGCGCGAGTTGTTCGACTTCGTTGTCGGTCGGTGGACGGCGGTAGCCTCGGCGGAGCAAGCGTGTTAGCACCTCGCGGGTCTGTTCGGCTTGGGAAATTCCGGGTGTGCATGCCAGAATCTCGAAATGAGATTTAGGTCTGGTTTCTAAGGGACCCTTTGACCAGAGCACGCGAATCTGAAGTTTAGCGTCTGGTTCACCTTCCTTCGGCTTCAGCATTGCGATGCCGACGTTTTCAATGTTCGGAATACCGGTAAGATGGACTCTAATCGTCTGGTTTTTTTCGGGGCTGCGAGCGGTAATCTTAAAAGCCTTCAAAACCTTGATATTATTGTCTACTGTCGGATCTACACCCACTAAACGTGTAAGTTTCTCCGGTGGGGTTACGTGCGCTAATGCGTCGCCTTGAATGAATAAAACAACCTCTACAGGGGTGGCGCTCTCCGTCTCAGCATAGAGCGTTGCGTGGTAGATAATTTCTGCGTCGGGTGCTATGTTGAAATTGTCTGCGCCTGTTGTAAACGGACCGGATTTCCACGGCTCTGCGGCGGTTGGATCGAGCAGGCGGTAGCGTTCATCAGGAACATCATCGTGAGTTGGCTCAAGAATTTTTCCGTTTCGGTAGGATCTGGAGGGAGGCAGCGGATCCAATACGATAACGCGCGAAACAATTGCCTCCGCGGCTTCAAGATAGCGCTCCATCAGCAGCGGTGACATAGAGAGGACATCGCCAATGTTATCAAATCCGTGTCCGACATCATCGGCGGGGAAATTTTCCGTCGGATTGAAATCGGCACTGAGCAGATCTCGGACTGTGTTTTTATACTCAACCCGATTGAGTCGACGGACTGTGACGCGTCCAGGATCCGGTTTTGCCGTGCGGTCTGCGTGTTCAAAGATGGCTTCAATATGCGCAACAAAAGATTCCAATGCTTCTATTGATGGCTGTCCGCTATCTTCTGGTGGCATCTGCGTTGTTTCTACCATGTCCAGCACCCGATCCCAAACCTCACGATCCTTAATCAAGGAAGGGTTATCTGTGTATGAATCCAAGGAGAGTTCAGCGGCGGGTTGGTCACCCGCGTGACAACTGAAACAGTACTGTTCTAAAAATAGCGCGCCATTTTTAGAAAAATCGGTGGTATCCTTTTCACCGGGGTTGGCGGTAAAGGCGACGAGTGCCAGCATCAAAATCAGACAAAGACATCGTAGGGTGTAATTGGGCAAAATCATTGATCTGCTCCCTATGCTAAAAGGGTTGGATCTTGCTTTCCATAGACAATAACGTGTATCAACTATAACAAGCGTTCTTCTCTATAGTTATAATACCATAGCACAGAACGCAAAGTCAAGTTCTGAGCAAAATTTGCGTTTTAAAACTGAGGCTGCTAAAATAGGGGCACCGGATATTGATTTTGTCCTCTCTTCGTTTCGCAGGGTCTCCGTGCCCTGTGTGCTCTGATTCAGACGGGCACGGAGACCCATCCAAACATCTTTATATTTTCGGGGGATCTTAAGCCATGAATATACACGAGCAAGAGGTAATCGTAGAGGCATCGGCGTTGCAAAGCGTCTGTAGCCGACTGTATCAAAAAGTAGGGGTTGCTAAATCGGATGCGGATACCATTGCAGAAATGCAGGTACTGATGGACTTACGAGGCGTTCATTCGCACGCGACACGCGCTGTCCCGCGTTATGTTCGCGGTATCATCAACGGCGATATAAATCCGATCCCAGAACTACAAGTGCTTGAAGACAATACTGCTTCTGTTTTACTGAACGGCGATCGCGGGTTAGGACACCTTGTGAGTGTCCGCGCAATGAATATAGCGATTGAGAAAGCGAAATCTGCTTCGATTGGCGTGGCTGTTGTTCGAAATAGCAATCACTTTGGGGCTGCCTCCAGTCATGCGATGCGAGCCGCGGAACACAATATGATCGGTTTCGCAACGACGAATGGACTGGGTGTGAATGTCGCTGTCCATGGTGCCAGAAGCACTTCCATTGGAAACAACGCACTCTCGTTCGCGATACCCGCAGGCGAAGAACCCCCCATCGTCTTGGATATGGCGTGTGGTGCTGCTGCCGCGGGACGGATTGGGACAGCGCGACTCTATCAGGAGAAAATTCCGTTGGGATGGGGACTCGATGCCGATGGCAATGAGACGGATGATCCGAGCAAGGTTGCTGCTATCCTACCCGCTGCGGGTCCTAAAGGCTCTGCGCTTGCGATTGTGATGGATGTCTTATGCGGTCCATTGAGCGGTGGGTTGATGGGTATCAACAAGCACTATCAGCCCGGCGATGCCCCCCTTGAGAAACGCGTATCTTCACACTTTTTCTTTGCGATTAACATCGCCAGTTTTACCTCCCTCGCAGAGTTTAAAGCCGAGATTGATCGACAGATTCAAATGACGCGGCGAGCTACGCCACGTAGCGGGTTTACGCGCGTCACGCTTCCCGGTGAGATTGAATGGGAACTCACCCAAGAACGCCGTGAGAATGGGATACCGCTCCACCGAGAACCCGTGCGGGAACTTGAAACACTTGCTGACGAATTAGGTGTTGACCTTCCGTGGGATCGGCAATGAATTCCTCCTTGCAACTACCTCCCATTAATGGATGTCAGGATGCCCGAACTTGTTCGGGAAAAGTGCGCTGTCCCGGATTTGGTCTGGGAATAGACCAAATCCATTCCTTGTATTACATTTAAATTCTGGCATCCATCCATAGTTAACCTTCACATAGGTTAACTTATCTCTTAAAACTAAATAGCCCTGTTACACACCCGTAAAATTTTGAAAAGACGTT
>VXZL01000513.1 GCA_009845505.1 Candidatus Poribacteria bacterium
TTAATATTGTTTGTCAACCTTAATAATTTTCGGGCTTACCCATTTCCTTTTAAAGTCCATCTGATGACGGGGATTTAACGGGTTAAATACAACAAAATGTGCCGGTCTTCAGCAAAATGTGCCGATTTTCAATACCTACGGCCCACACGCCGCTGGTGAGGTTTCCTAACCTCACCCAGTAGAGGAGCTGCGTGAGTCTTGTAAATTCTGAAATTTAAGCGTCGAAGATGTTACTGTTACTTCGCGATCATCCAATTATCACCGATACCCGCTTCTGTCCGCAGCGGTACTCGCAAGGACATTGCGTTCTCCATCTCCTCACAAACAATCTCAGCGTATGCTTCGGCGTGTGCTTCGGGTGTCTCAAGCACTAATTCATCGTGAATCTGTAGGAGCATTTTCATGGGGAGCCTGTCTTTATCAATACGTTGCTGCACACGAACCATTGCCGCTTTCATTAGGTCTGCAGCGGAACCTTGCACCACTGTATTGATTGCCAGCCGTTCGCCGAGGCTTCGCTGCCTTTGGTTGGAAGCGTAAATTTCTGGGATTGCCCGTCGCCGTCCGGTAAGCGTGCTAACGTATCCCTGATCCGATGCCTCGCGGACACACGCCTGTAGAAAGCCGTCTATCCCCGGAAAACGGGTCTTATAATCCACAATGAGGGCTGCCGCTTCCTGTACCTGCATCCCTTTAATCCGGCGCGAGAGACCTGTGGGGGATACACCATAGATGATACCGAAATTGATAGTCTTTGCTTTATCCCGAAGTTCCCGCGTAACGGCATCAGTCGGCACCTCGAACACCTGCGAAGCGACTGCTGTGTGGATGTCTAAATCCTCAGTGAACGTTTCGATTAAATGCTCGTCTTCGCTGAAGTGCGCAAGGATGCGAAGTTCAATCTGTGAATAGTCGGCACAGATTAACTTATGGCCCTCGGGTGCTATGAAGGCACGCCGCAACTGTCTCCCGATTTCTGTCCGGACTGGAATGTTCTGTAAATTCGGGCGATCCGACTTCAAACGTCCTGTTGCTGTTGTGAGTTGGTAGAGATGTGTGTGGATACGCTCGGTTTTCGGATCTACTGCTGCCTGAAGCTGCGCCAAATAGGTACTCTGCAACTTTCGGAATTGGCGATATTCGATGATCAGACGCGGCACACTCGTCTTCGGATTATTGATATCCTCTCTCAAAGAGAGGGCTTCCAAAACCGTCACATCCGTAGAAACTTTACCACCGCGCGTCCGTTTCACCGGTTTGAAACCGAGTTCCTCAAATAGGACTTGTGCTAATTGTCTCGGCGAATCAATATTACACGGATACCCAACTATTTCGTGAATCTCTTCTTGCCGTGCGTTAACGAGTTGGCTGATCACGCCGCTTTGATGTTTGAGTTCCTCTCTATCACAAACGATGCCGTTATATTCCATCTCAGCGAGAATAGGGGCGAGCGGTGATTCTATATCACGGACTAACGCCGTAATGTCCATCTCTTCCAATTTCGGGGTCAGGAAGTGATGAAGCCGTAACGCAATATCAGCGTCTTCTGCAGCATAGATTGTCGCTTGTTCTAACGGGATCTCATCAATTGTTCTCTGTTCTTCTGCTTCTGCCTCAAAGAGTTCTCCTAAATCCTTCATTTCATCACTGTTGTTATCACTCGGAGCTGCGGTTAACTCCTGAAAGGAGATCATTTTATGATTCAAATGAAGGAGTGCCAACGTATCAAGATTATGAGAGGGAGTCCGAGCGTCAACCAATTGACTTGCCAATAAGGTATCGAAAACAGCACCTTGGAGTTTAATCCCGTTTCGGATGAGGATACCCGTATCAAATTTCAGGTTATGCCCACATTTCGGTAGGTCCGGGTCTTCCAAAATCGGTTTGAGTGCGGAAAGCACCGTATCGGCATCGAGATGACCCTCAGGTTGCGGTGAGCGGATTGGGACATAAACGCCCTGCTTCGGTGCCCACGAAAAACTGAGACCACAAAGCGTTGACTCGCGCTCCAAACCGTCCGTTTCGGTGTCAAAACTGAAAATCGCTTGTGCCGAAAGCGTCTCGACGAGCTCTTTTAATTCGGTGTGTGTAACAATTGCCGAATAGGTGCCTGTTTCCGCGGTGTCGTAGTCCCCTTTATCCAAGATAGAATCCGTCTTTCGCGCCAACGCTGCAACGCGTTCTTTACGAGTTGTCGGTTGGGTGAGCGTAGAACTATCCGAACCAGCGTCGCCCTCGGCGAGTTCTGTTACAACCTGTTGATAACGTTTAAGTTCCAATTCTTCAAACAGCGGTAGGATTTTCTTCAGGTCAAGTGGTTTAACGCGAGCCTGCTCCAGTGAGAAGTCTAAAGCCGCATCTCGCCGCAACGTCACGAGTTGTTGCGCCAGAGCAATTTGCGAACGTGCCTTCTCCAGATTCTCGCGACGTTTTCCCTTAATTTCCTCAATATGCGCAAAAATACCGTCAACAGAATCGTACTGCTGAATCAGTTGTGCTGCCGTCTTGGGACCGATTTTTTCAACACCCGGGACGTTATCTGAGTTATCTCCCATCAACGCAAGCATATCGACGACCTGCGACGGTTTTATGCCTTTCGTCTCCCACAAGGATTGAACGTCGATGATCGTATCTTTGTGAAGGTCTAACATCGCTACCCGATCACAGAGAAGTTGCTCAAGGTCTTTGTCTCTCGAAACGATGGTAACATCTACGTGGCCTGCTTCCGGGGTATCGAGAATTGTTTGTGTGAGAGATGCTATAATGTCATCCGCTTCCAACTCAGGTTTACCAAGCGTTAGGATACCGAATGCCTCAAGTAATTGCAAAATGCGATGAATCTGGGTCACGAGATCGTCAGGGGGTGCGGATCGGTTTGCTTTGTATGCTGAGTAAAGATCATTGCGAAACGTTTTGCCGGGTGTATCGATCGCAGCGACGAGATATTGCGGCTTAAGTTGCGAAAGGATTCTAATGAGCGTTCCCGCAAATCCAAACACGGCGTGTGTCGCTTCACCGGTGACGCTGCTCGTTAATCCGTTGCGGATGGCGTAGTACGCTCGGAATATCTCGGCGTGTGTATCAATGATGTAGAAAGTATCTCTCTGTTCATCTTGCATTTAGCCGTCTTGCCTCCTAATCTGGGAAATGCCATCGGCGCAGGGAGTCTGACGCTGACAAGCCAGCCTCTTGTCCGAGGGCAAACGCCGTCGCAATGAGGTTCCGCTCGCCAGATATGATGTCGCCCGCGGCGAAGAGCCCAGGAATCGGATCGCCGCTGCTATCCAGCATCTGCATATCCTCGTTTGTGATAATCAATCCTTCCTCGTCCTTCTGATAGTCCCAGCCTTCAAGGAATTTTGTGTTTGGGATTAACCCTTCGTCAACGAGGAATCCGTGGAAGAACAACTCGCTACCATCAATCATCTCAAACCCCAAGAGGTCTGTTTTTTCGCCAATGTGCCGTTTGATTTTTGTTTCAATAATATTAATTTTACGTTTTTGGATCTGTTTCAACACAGGTGGCGACATACCGTGCGGTCTGCCGTTCGTTAGGATTGTAATTTTATCTGTGAAGTCCTGTGCGCCGATCGCTGCCTCGTAGATATAGTCGCCGACACCGAGGAGTGCGAGATGTTCATTCACGTGCAAATGCCCATCGCAACGGATGCAGACGTGCCACCCTTTTCGATTGCCAGCATAGCGAAAGACGGTAGCGTACTGTTTATACAATCGCTCCTCACCGGGTTCAAACTCAATATCGGGCCACTTGTCATCAAATCCAGCGGCGACAACAATGGTTCGAGACTTAAAGTTCTCTATTTCTAAATTCCTACCGCGTTTGAGTGTTTTTGTAGACGCTTCGAGTTCAAACAATTCGCCGTTCCGTTTGAGTTTCGTTACCAATCCGTCGCGAATATCAATACCGGTTTTACGTTTCTCACCACCAATCATGAAGTCCATGACCGGGCGGCTTTCCATCCAGCGCATGAGTTCTTTTGCAAAATGGGGTCCGATAATCCCCGGGAATACCGGCGCATCTTCAATCTCAACCGACTTCGACCAGTAAGCACGCCCTCTGCTAAAACTCACTTTGCCAGAGTGGAGGACCAAAACATGCCGCATCTGGTGACTCGCTGAGACCGCCGCTTGCGCCCCTGCGGGGCCCGCACCAATGACTGCAACATCGTAAATCGTTTCTGCCATCGTTTTTCTCCTAATTTCTCAAAGCCCATATTTCTTCCACTTTTCATTCACTAACGCGATAACCTCATCAGACATCCGAATCTCTTCGGGCCACTCGCGTTGATAGCCTTCTTCGGGCCATTTCGTTGTAGCATCAATGCCCATCTTTGACCCAGCACCCATGAGTGGCGAAGCGTGATCCAGCACATCGACAGGTCCTTCAACAATTGTTACATCGCGTTTCGGATCGACATTGCTTCCCACGTAGAAAAGTACCTCCTCCACGTTCTGAACGTCAACGTCTTTATCAACAACGATGATAATCTTGCTGAACATCAGCTGCCCAAGTCCCCACAAACTGTGCATCATCTTTTTCGCCTGATACGGGTATCGCTTATCAATCGAGATAAGTGCGAAATTGTGAAATACACCGAATAAAGGTAAATTCATGTCCACGAGTTCCGGGAGCTGCGTCTTAATAAGTGGCATAAAGATGCGTTCGGTCGCCTTTCCCATGTAACAGTCTTCCATCGGCGGTTTGCCAACGATGATGGTCTGATAGATCGGATTCTTGCGATGTGTGATTGCTGTGATATGGAGCAGTGGATATTCATCCGCTAACGAATAAAAGCCTGTATGATCCCCAAAGGGTCCCTCTATACAGGTCTCACCCGGCTCAATATACCCTTCAATCACAATGTCCGCATCCGCAGGTACCAGCAGGTCAATAGTTTTGGCAGGCACCATCTCAACGTTCGATTTTCGGAGAAACCCTGCGAACAGGAGTTCATCAATCCCAGAGGGCAGCGGTGCTGTCCCGATATAAGACATCACGGGATCTCCACCGAGTGCGATCGCAACAGGCATCTGTTGCCCTGCCTGTTGATACTCCCGATAATGCGCCGCACCGTCGTGGTGAATCTGCCAATGCATCGCCAACGTGTATGGGGTTAACTTTTGTAAACGATACGTACCGACATTTCGTTGACCGGTTTTTAGGCTATGCGTAAAAACTTGTGGTAAGGTGATATACCTATCGGCATCAAGGGGCCAACATTTAATGAGCGGCAGGACATCCAAGGATGCCTCTTCATCCGTCAGGACGACTTGTTGACAGGCACCCCGTTTGACCGTCTTCGGTGGAAAGTTTGCCAATTGGGACAGGAGGCGGAGAATTTTCATCTTATCCAGAAGCGAATCGGGGGCTTCCAGCTTAATCATCGCCTCAATTTCGGATGCAATCTGGGCGAGATTATCAACACCGAGTGCCATCGCCATCCGTCGATATGAGCCGTAAGTGTTAATCAGCAGCGGCATCCGACTGCCTTCGACATTCTCAAATAGGAGCGCAGGACCCCCTGCTTTACTCACGCGATCGGTAATCTCACTGATCTCTAAGTCTGGTGATACAGTCGTTTTAATGCGTTTGAGTTCGCCTGCCCGGTTCAAGGCTTTCACGAACTCTTCAAGGCTTGCGTATGCCATGCGAGTCCTTTCTATTTCGATCCCACTTTGCCAGAAATCTGCTTTAGTCCTTGTTGATAATTCGGATTTTCAGGATCCAGTTCCAACGCCTTTCGGATTGCCTGCTCTGCCTGCAAATAGTCTCCACGTCGAAACGCAATGAGTGCAAGCGTATTGTAGTAAGTTGCAACGTTCGGATTCAAGCGGATGGCTTCCTGTGTATAACGACGCGCCGCTTCTAAATCTGCGTCCGCTTGACGCGCGTAACACATCCCCAAGTTATGATATATCTCCGCATCGTCAGGGGATAATGCCGCGCTCGCCCGATATGTATCCACTGCCGCCGCATAACGCTTCTGTTTCAGCAGAATTTTTCCAATCTTCAGATGGGCATCTAAAAGATCGGGTTCCAGCGCGACAGCGTGCCGGTAGTGTTCCAACGCCAGTGCTAACTTATTCTGCATGAAACATGCCAACCCCAGTCCTGCGTGTGCCTTCGCGAAATCGGGTTGGAGTTCCAACGCTTTCTGCTGTGCTACAATCGCTTCTGGATATCTTTCAAGCATCGTGTAAGCAATACCGATGCCGTTATACGCCAGCACTAATTCAGGGTTCATTCCCAGTGCTTTCTGGTATTCCCAGACCGCCTTCTCATACTGTCCGTTTTTGAGGTAAAGTCTACCGATGTTAGCAAGGATCTGAGCCCTGTCTTTTGTACCTTGTGTCCTTTGCAATGCGCCGCGTAACTGCGATAGTGGTGTTAGTGTCGCTTTCTGTTTCTCAAAAAGTGCCATCTGCTCGCGTGCCGCCGCCGTATCCCCAGTACGAAGATAGGCTTGCGCGAGGTTGTAGAGGGCTTCGACTAACGTTGCGTCGTGTGAATATGCAGTCCGATAGGACGCAATAGCGTCAGCCCACTGTTTCTCTTGAGCATAGAGGAGTCCGAGTTGATAGTGTGCAGCTGCGAACGCCGGTGCGATCGCAATTGCCTGTCGTTGATGCCGTATCGCTGCTGCGCTTTCCCCGCGTTTGCTATAGACATTCCCAAGTTGATGATGAATCATCTCATCGGTTGGATCCAGTTCAACGGCGATTTTATAGGCATCAAGGGCTTCAGTATAACGGTGCATGTTAGCATAGGCACTCGCTAACGCCGCGTGGCTATATGCCCAATCAGGTTTATATGCAATCGCGCGCTGATGTGCAGCGACAGCGTCTTCAAACCCTTCAAGCCCGGTATATGCCAGGCCCAAACCGTAGTAAGCCTCGGCTAAAATATCCGAATGAGGGACTACTTCGACAGCAGCTATTAATTGTTGATACGCCTCAACCGCTTCCGTGTAAGCCTCAATTTGGAGGTAAACCTTTGCGAGTTGAAGCCGAGTCTCGATCTGAGTGCTATCGGCAGCAAGTTGTGCCTTATAGGTGCGGATCCGTTCTGCGATGTTCGCAACATCTGTTTCTTGACAGAACCCGTCTGAGACGTACCCGAAGATAAGGCGGCACCCGACGAGTGCCACCGCTGCGACTGTGTAATAGGAAAGTCTCCGTCCCACTTCCTACTGCCCCTTGAGGCGACCCCACATCGTTGCCAGTTTCTGATTTGGATCAACGGCAAGGGTATCTACGACATTATCCCCAGTAATCATAACATCATCAAAACTCGCGCCGGTTTCCCAGCCCCATACACCAATCATACCAGTTTTGTAGTCGCCGTCTGTTTGTTCACCCTGAAGTTCGCCGTTGACATGAAGTTTGAAAGTATCGCCTTCAACGATAACCTTAACGTCATACCACTCTTCGTTTTCTATCTTCAGTTTTCCAGCAGCACCGATATTGCTGTTCAGCGCGACGCGCGTATCCCACGCGCCTTTGCTGTGCTTCCAGAGTTCTGACTTGTTGTTCGGAATGTTCATGTAGTAGATGTAATACTCCATCTCACTCTGTGCCCGAAAGACAACGCCTGCCCAGTTACCTTCGTCCAGCCGAACCTTCGCTTCAACGGTGTAATCGTCCCAGTCCTCTTCACCGACGAGGGAGTGCTCGGCTTTCCCGCCTTTATCGAGTTGATAGATACCGTCCTTGATTGCCCAATTGCCATTCGCAACTTCCCAGTCATCGTGCTTTTCCTCAAAGTCCCACAATTGGGTCCCCGCGAAAGTTGGTAATGAAAGCATCATACCCAAAAGCACAATGAAACCCAGAGCCATTGGCTTCAGTAATCTCATAGTCATTTCCATAATTCTTCTCCATCTTTTGTTAAGGGAGTTTAGACCTTCGTTAATGGACCTCGCTATTGCGGCAATAGCAGAGATACTATGAATAGAATAACGTTAAAGAACAAAAAAAGCAACATTTTTCCCGTAAAATATAGGGTCATTTAATTTTCCAAAAATTCATACGAGGATGCCCGAACTTGTTCGGGGTAAGCGTGTTTGCTGACCGCGGATAACCAACAGCCAAATACTGCTTGCTTTTGAACCCACAATCGCGTATGATAAATAACGTTGGAACGCTTCATCTCTATCTATCGAAAAACAAATTGAAAGGAAAATATTGTGTACATAAGGATTCTCATCGCGCTTCTTATAGCGTATTTTGTTACGATCGGGACAGCACCCGCAGCATTAAAAGTAGGTCTCATCTATGATGTAACTGGACGCGGCGATCTCTCATTTTGTGATGCCGCCTACGCCGGTGCAAAAAAAGCCAAAGACGAATGGGGATTCAAACTCACAGAAGTTACCCCAAGCCAGAGTACCGATACCGAATTGACACTCCGCAGGCTCGCAAAACTCAAATACGATCTTATCATCGGGGTCGGCTTTCTTTTTCAGGAACCCATGAACCGCGTCGCAGGCGAATTTCCTGATGTCAAGTTCGCACTTATCGACGCAATCATAGAACAACCCAATGTCGCATCACTCACCTACCGCGCACACGAGGGTACGTTCTTAGCAGGTGTCATCGCAGCGTTGAAAACGGAGACAAAGCAGATCGGTTTTGTCGGCGGAATGAAAGTGCCGCTTGTTGAGGCTTTTGAAATCGGCTACCGTGCCGGTATTAAGGCGACGAACCCCGATATTGAGTTTGTGGCGGACTATGTCGGTGTTACACCCCAAGCGTTCAACGATCCGACACGGGGCAAAGAACTCGCACTGGCGCAATACAACCGCGGTGTGGACATTATCCTCGCCGCTGCGGGTGCCAGTGGTCTTGGGGTCTTGGAAGCCGCGAAGAGTGTAAAGAAATCAATTATCTGGGTCGATTCCAATGGGAACAATCTCGCCCCAGGCTTGGTTCTCACAAGCGTTATCAAAGGTGTAGAAATATCTGTCTACGAAACGATAAAGAGCGTTCAGGAAGGCAATTTTTCTGGAGGACTAAAGGATTACGGACTGAAAGAGGGGGGCGTTGAATACATCGTCGATGATGTTAACCGTTCATTGCTCACCGATGAAATTTTGAAACAGGTTGAAGCATTTAAGACGAAAATTGTCGCTGGCGAGATCCTCGTGCCACACGAACGAGAGTAGACATGAAAAACGCACCCATCATTGAGATTCAACGCATCCATAAGCGGTTTGGAAAAGTACAGGCGAACGCCGACGTAGATTTTACACTCCAACGTGGGGAAATCCATGCCATCGTTGGTGAGAACGGTGCAGGTAAATCTACACTCATGAAGATTCTCTACGGCTTGTGTCGCCCCGATGCCGGTGAGATTTTTGTTGATGGACGTGCTGTAACGATCTCTTCTCCGCGGCAAGCCATGCACCTCGGACTGGGAATGGTGCAGCAACACTTCACCCTCATCCCGATTTTCACGGCACTTCAAAACATCGTCCTTGCCAAAGAACCTCGCAAATTGGGCGTGTTACTCGATGAGCAGCAAGCAGAAGAACGGATTACAGCACTCGCAGCGCAGCTCGGTTTTGATGTGCCACTGAACACACCTGTTGAAGCTCTGCCGATTGGGACGCAACAACATACTGAAATCCTAAAGGTTCTCTATCACGGTGCGGACATCCTCATCATGGATGAACCGACGGCAGTGCTTGCACCACAAGAAATCGAGGGCCTTTTTAACTGCATGCGCAACCTCAAAAATGAGGGAAAAAGTCTTATTATTATCACGCACAAACTCGATGAGGTGATGGCAATCGCCGACACGGTTACAGTAATGCGGCGCGGGCAGTCTGTCGCTACGTCTCCTATCGCCGACACCAATCCGACAGCCTTGGCGGAAATGATGCTCGGTGAACCTGTCATTCCAACTGTTGTAACACGAGAACAGACCGAAAATCCAACACCCATGCTCCGTTTGGAAAAAGTTACGCTCTCCGCAGATGCAGATGCCAAAACAGGTTTTACGCAATTCATTCGGAGACGGGTCCACAAAAAACGGCCTTCAAATTCAAGTGAGGTCGGCAAAAAGCACCTCAATCAGATTAATCTTGAAGTATTTCCCGGTGAAATCGTCGGAATCGCGGGGGTCGAAGGAAATGGGCAGACACAACTCGTTGAAGTCTTGACAGGTTTACGACAAATCCATAGCGGGAGTCTTACCTTAAACGGTGAACGGATTGCTCATATACCTGCCGATAGACACCGACACGGTATCAGCTTGAATGACCGAATTGACAATAATTTCATTATCGGACACCATAAAAGTAGACGCTATTGTCAGCACGGATTTCTCCGGCGAAAGCCGATTCAGCGAGCTACGCTGAACGCTCTGGATAAATACCAAATTCAGGTTGGGGATATAGTTGACCCGATTAAAACGCTCTCTGGCGGGAATCAACAGAAAATCGTTGTCGCGCGGGAGTTAGAGGGTAGACCCGAACTTATTCTCGCCGCCCATCCGACGCGGGGATTGGACATTCACGCCGCAAGGTTTGTCCATTCGCGTCTGCTTTACGCTCGCAACCGTGCGAGAGCCGTTTTGCTCGTTTCCTCTGAACTCGATGAACTCCTCCACCTTAGCGACAGGATCGCCGTGATGTACGACGGCAAGATCGTCGGTATTGTCAAGCCAAACGAGACAAACAAACAAGAATTAGGTGCCTTGATGCTCGGATTAAATGGATAGATACAAAAATCAATGTATTTCTGCTTAGGAGAAAAAATGATAATTGACTCACATACACACGCCTGGCCCCGATGGCCCTACCAACCGCCAGTCCCCGATGATGAAAGTCGTGGCAAAGTCGAACAACTCCTCCACGAAATGGACCTGCACGGCGTCGATAAAGCAGTGCTTATCTGTGCCCGCATCGACAGGAATCCAGAAAACAACGATTACGTCGCAGAGTGTGTCAAGCGTTACCCGGATCGGTTAATCCAATTCGCCGATGTGGATTGTTCGTGGACAGACACCTATCATACAGAGGGTGCATCTGAACGACTCAGGACAGCGGCGGAAAAATATGCCCTCAAGGGTTACACCCATTACCTTAGAGGCGATGATAACGGAGATTGGTTCTTTTCCAACGAAGGGCAGCGTTTCTTTCAAACGACCGCCGAACTCGGATTAATCGCCAGCATTGCCATGGGAAGCCATCAGCACGAACCGCTCCGAAAACTCGCAGCACAATTTCCGGACATCCCTTTTCTCTGTCATCACATGGGCGGCGCGCGTGCCGGTGAAGCGCATCCGTATCCGCAGCTCAAGCAGGTGCTTGCCTCGGCAGACGTGCCGAATATCCACATCAAAATGTCAGGTTTCGCTTATGTCTCGCAGGTCCCCTGGGATTATCCGCAGTCGGATACCCACTGGATTGTCCGCGCCCTCTACGAGCATTTTGGGCCTGGGAGGCTCTGTTGGGGTTCCGATTATCCCGTTGTTCGGAACTTTATGACCTATAAACATGCACTTGAAGCATTTCGGACGCACTGCACATTTATCCCAGAACCAGACAAAGCAGAAATTTTGGGCGGAACACTCCAGCGTTTGCTCTGAACGCTGATGAATAGCCAGGGTCATTTATGGTAAACCAGATAAATAAACAGACATTTCAGAGAAGACGGGCTGCCCTGCTG
>VXZL01000469.1 GCA_009845505.1 Candidatus Poribacteria bacterium
GGATAAATAAAGATAAATCGTGTAATTTCATAGTGATGCCCGGTGCGGTTAGAAACCGCACCTACCGAGTCTTGGGAAAATCTGCTTTACCCGATAAAATTCTTAGTCTTCATAGGAAATAGACAATGCTTAAGGAGTTAACGAAGAAAGATTGGTTGTCGCTTTTAAACATCCCTGAGAACAGAATACCCACCGTTTTAGTCTTACGAGGGACACGGAATCTAAAGGTCAACTACACCAAACATAGTGCTTTTTTCACAGACGTTTTTGAAGTCGGTTCACCGAACGGTATCTTTGAGGATGTGCTGATTGGAACGTATAAAAATATAGATGTAGGTTATGCTTCTGTGTACGGGGATGCAATGGCATCTGAAGTCACACATCTTTTCGGTGTGTTGGGAACATCCTTGGTCATACAGACAGGCTGTTGTGGCGCACTCACAGATAGCATTCAGGCAGGCGATCTTGTCTGTGCAACATCGGCGTATTGCGGTGAAGGGGCAGCACAGTATTATTTATCAGATAAACAAGAAATCAACGCTTCACCTGAACTCGTTGAAGGGATCCCCTCTTTCACTGGACACAAAGGTCGCATCTGGACGACTTCGGCACTGTTTGCTGAGGGAGCAGCAGAGATTCAGGACTGGTCTCATCAAGGTTATATTGCTGTAGATATGGAAACGGCGAGCACTTTCGCAGTTGCGGAATACTTTGGTATGCAACGCCTATCGTTGTTGTTTACTTTTGATAATCCGAGTCAAGGTGATCATATTCTCTTGAGCGATGCTGAAAAGCAGAGACAGAGAGAAGACGGAGAACAAACTCTTATTGATACAGTCTTTGCCATTATAACACAAGCGGGTAGGCACAAGACCTACCCCTACAGCCCCTGACGTCTGTTTGGCAAGCAACAAAGCGGGTAGGCACAAGACCTACCCCTACAGAGGTCTATCACTACAATGGAAGTCGTTAGAGCAGAACTTAGGGATGCTGACATACTCGCTGAACTGAACAAAGAACTTATCGAGGATGAACAACACCCGAATCCAATGAATATCGCCCAACTCACAGAACGTATGCGAGACTGGCTGGCGACCGACTATATCTGTTATATGGCAAAGGAGAAGGGCAGCATTGTCGCCTATTGTTTATACAGAGATGACGAATCACACTACTACATGCGGCAGTTGTACGTAGACAGAGCACATCGCCGAAAGGGTATCGCTACGCGATTGCTTGATTGGTTATACAAAAACGTGTGGACAGATAAGAAGGTCAGATTGGATGTCCTTGCCCATAACGAAGATGCGGTCGCTTTTTATGAGAGATACGGCTTTAGGATTGGTGTCTTCAGAATGGAAAAGTGAAAGTGTGAGGAAACTAACAATGAAATATGACGCAACAAACCGAACCTTTGACTGCGAACCGACCCTCACCGATACAGAGGTGCTGCAGTATTGCAGAGACGGCTATCTGCAACTCCAAGGGGTTGTCCCTGATGAGATTAACCAGCGGACGTGTGATTATCTGAACGGCAATCTGCCGATAAATCCCTGCTTTATTCCAAAAGGCATGACACACGCCGATTTAGAGCGGATGCGGGATACACACGAACCGAGTTCGATTCTCTTAGAAGACTGGTACATTGAGCATGTACTACTGAATCGGGAACTCGCTGGCGCATTGCGTTCACTGCTGGGTAAAAACGTCGGGTTACCCATATTGGTAAGCAACCACCGCGTGGAATGTCCCATGCCTGCACAGGGATGGCATCACGATGCCGATCACGTCTTCGGACCTGAAACTAATTTCGTTGAGGTTTTCTATTTTCCGCAAGATACGCCGATGGAACTCGGACCGACAGAACTTCTGCCGGGTTCGCACATCCATTCCACAAGTCGAGACATCGCCGAGAAAGGCGTTTCAAGCGAGGGCCCCGCAGGTTCTTTCGTTATCCACTCGCAAAGCATTTTGCATCGTCGTGGTGCATCGACTGCGGAAGGGTTACGCCACATGCTAAAATATAGTTATTGGCGGACAACACCACCGACACGGGATTGGAAAGAAGAACCTGATTTCGATTTTCAAATGGCGGAGTATGGTGGACACGGCGTTGCGAGATACGTGGCACATACCTTCTATTGGTTATGCGGCAAAGGTGATGCGTTCCGTCTTATCGGTGGGCAGGCGTGGCCTTGGTCGAGTGTGAATCAAATTGGACCCTCTTACGGTTTCGGACACAAAGAGGGGTATCTCCCGAACTGGCGGAAGGACAATCCGGATGATTATGCGGTGCCATAATACGCGAGGGTAGGCACAAGACCTAGGGGAAACACCCAAGCAAAAACCCCTACAATGGAATATGCATCATTTCTCGGAGATAACAAGGACCTGGTTCGTTTTAACGTTTTGTAAGGTTTGGACTTTGCCACAGGTCCACCGTACCGTCAGCGTATCCACCGATGCCGCGGTGCCTAATCCGAAATGTAAACGGAGATCGTTCTGGCTGAGGTAGCCTGAACCACTTTTGACCTCCCGAATCTGCGTCAAGTCCCCAGAAACAACCGTCACCCGTGCGCCAATGGCATCCCGGTTGCAATGTGTGCCGACAAGTTTGACCCGCAACCACTGCGCCGTGTTGCCTCCATCGTTTCGCAAGACGGTCGGTGAATCCTTTAAGTTAGAAACGACGATATCTATATCGCCGTCGTTATCAATATCACCGAACGCTGCGCCTCGGCTCACTTTCTGGGTCGCTATTGCCGCATCGATGGGCTCCGAAAAATTGACTCCCCGGTTATTGAGAAAAAGTTGATTCGGCTGGGAGTATGTGCCTATTGGATCAATCTCAGCGATATTGTCGTCAAGGTGACCATTCGCAATAAACAGGTCCAACCAACCGTCGTTGTTAAAATCGACGAAATCGACACCCCATGCCAAATAGGGGAGGCTTCTTTCGCCGACCCCTCTGGCGAAACTATCTTCCGTGAAAAAACCGCTCTGGGCATTGTGATAGAGGCTATTCGTATGGTCCTGAAAATTTGTGATGACAATATCAAGATAGCCGTCGTTGTCAAAATCGCCGAGGTTCGCGCCCATTCCGCTATAAGTGCGTCCTTCTTCGCTCAGCGCAACGCCTGAGAAAAGCGCGTCTTCTGTCATCTCAATGCTGTTCGGATTGTTACGGTAGAGGAGGTTGGGTGTGGTATCGTTGGCAACGAAGATATCCACGTCTCCGTCGTTATCCACATCCCCACAGACGACCCCTAACCCTTTGCCCCGTGCCTCACTTATCCCTGTTTTCTCCGACACATCCGTGAAAGTGCCGTCGTCGTTGTTAAGGTAAAGCACATCTGAAACGCCGGGCAGTGCCTCTGGTGTGCAGTAGGTCTGAATCCCTTGTCGCGTGCATATCGGATTCGTCTCTGGATCGAACTGAACATAGTTGACGACATAAAGATCCAGATCGCCATCTACATCTATATCCACGAAAGCACAACCGCTACTAAACTGATCGCCGCCGACCCCAGTAGCCGCAGTAACATCTGTGAAAGTGCCATCGCCGTTGTTGCGATAGAGAACATTCACGCCGTAGTTGGTTATATAGAGATCTGTAAAACCGTCGTTGTTGTAGTCGCCGACGCAGCATCCTAATCCGTAACTGGTATTCCCAACGGCTGCTTGTGTTGTTACGTCGGTGAAGGTGTCGCCATCGTTGCGATAGAGACGATTCGTGGGTAAGGTTGGAGAGGCCATCCCTGGCAAATCACTGCCGTTGACGAAGTAGAGATCCAAATCGGCGTCGTTATCAAAATCGAAGAGGGCAACCCCACTGCCGATCGGCTCAATAAAGTATTTCTGTCCACTCTCACCGTTCGCATGTCGAAACGCAATACCGAGTTCCGTTGTTATATCCGTAAAACCGATTGTATCCGCTTCTGAAGACGCTGGTTGTCCATTCAAGAGAGAAAAGATAAAAGCAACGAGAAGGAGACGCATCGCTTGTCCCGTCAATTTTTTGTAACGCATAGTCTCTGTATGTGGTATAATGGCAGTCAGCATATTGGCTATCGGCAATCAGCCATCGGCTTCCAGTTAAGAGGTTTCTGATGAAGTTACGACTTCTCGCTGAAGGCTGACTGCTGAAGGCTGAGGGCTATTCCTTTGACGACTTCTAAAAAAGGAGAATTTCTAATGGCTAATACTCTACGTTTTGGCGTTGTCGGTTTAGGTATGGGCATGAATCGCTCGCGTATGATTCACAGCACAGAGGGTGCAGAACTTGTCGCCGTGGCAGACCTCGTTGAAGAACGGCGTAAGAAGGCTGAAGAAGAATTCGGTTGCGAAAGCCACGACGATGCGCTTGAGATGTTCGACCGTGATGATATCGACGTGGGGATGATTATGACCCCCAGCGGGCTCCACGGTAAATTCGGAGAGGAAGCAGCACGCCGCGGCAAACACGTCATCACTACAAAACCGATGGATGTCAGCGTTGAAAATTGCAACTCCCTCATCAAAACCTGCGAAGACAACGATGTCAAACTCCTCGTCGATTTCGGCGAACGTTACGGAACACATAACCGTAGAATCCAGAAAGCACTCGCAACAGGTGCTATCGGTAGACCGCTTTTGTGCGAACTCCGTATGAAGTGGAAACGTCCGGATAGCTACTACATCGGCTGGCACGGGACGTGGGAACTCGACGGCGGCGGCTCTATCATGAATCAAGGCGTACACTACGTCGATCTCATGCTCTGGTTCATGGGACCGGTCAAACGGATCATCGGTGCGCACTTCGATGTCTACGATCACGAAAACTGTGAAACTGAAGACATGACTTCAGCGATCCTCGAATTTGAGAACGGCGCGCTCGGCCACGTCCTGACGACAACAACATACCCCGGCGGTAACGTCTCAATGATTCACGTCCACGGCGAAAAAGGCATTATCGGTCTCGGACCAGAAGTATGGGAATTCGCCGATGATGACGAACCCGAAATCGAACTGCCACCCTATCCGAATAACGTCATTGAAGATGCAATCCAAGTTATCAACAACGGTGGATCACCAGCAGTCGATGGCTATGAAGGCAGACGTTCTGTCGCGCTGAACATGGCTATCTACGAGTGCGCACGCACTGGCAAAACGGTTGAATTGTCGTAGAGCTCTCTGCAAGGCGGGTCCCTGTGCCCGCCTATTTTTATGTTTCAAACCCATAGATTCGTCTGTTTGTAGTAGTGCGATTCATCGCACGTCATAAAACTATAAGAACGGGCAATAAATTGCCCTACTACGAACCAGGAGGCAAACCAAATAACTCTGCTTGCAATTCGGGCAAAAATTCGGTATAATATTTACTCAGAAAATACAGACCAAACCGTAAAAAACTCATGAGAACCGCAAAACTCATTACGATGGGCTGCAAGGTCAATCAATACGATACGCAATCCATGCGCGAAACCCTCTATCGCAACGGATATACCCTCCTCGACGATGAAACACCGCGTCAGCAGGCTGACCTTTATCTCATCAACACATGCACCGTAACAAATACTGCTGACCAGAAGGCACGGCAGGTCATTCGGCGAGCGATCCGTCAAAATCCGGATGCGAAAGTGCTTGTTACCGGTTGCTATGCCGAAAGTGATCGCGAGGCGATTGAAGAGATACCGGGTGTAACGTTTGTTTTCGGCAATCGAGAGAAGGCAGATTTTCAGAGTTACCTTGACGTATTGCACACCGAAACACCGTCTTCGACTCCTGAAACAGCACACACGCCGAACCCACTGCTCGTCATAGAACCCGTTCAGCACGACGCTATCCGTGAACATGCCCGCTTCAGCAAAGGCGTGAGTGATGCGGGTAAAAGGACGCGCGCCCTTATCAAGGTGCAAGACGGTTGCAGCGCATTTTGCACCTATTGCATCATCCCTTACGTGCGCGGTCGGATGACGAGTCGTCCACTCAACGACATCGCCGATGAAGCATATCGTATCGCCGACAGCGGTATCAAAGAGATCGTCATCACCGGTGTGCATCTGGGTGCCTACGGTATGGATACCGGTA
This sequence comes from Candidatus Poribacteria bacterium, assembly GCA_009845505.1. Lineage (GTDB taxonomy): Bacteria > Poribacteria > WGA-4E > WGA-4E > WGA-3G > WGA-3G. Next base: position 6,070 of record VXZL01000469.1, read on the forward strand.
GGGACAGAGACATCGTCGACATTTTAGCGCATATCCACGACATTGAAGGCATCGAACGAATCCGTTTCAGTTCCATCGAACCGATGTATTTCCCAGATAGCCTCGGTGAACGGATGGCAGCACTCCCGAAATGCATGCCCCACTTCCATCTACCAGTTCAAGCCGGTTCCGATGAAATATTGCGACAGATGCGCAGGCGTTACACCACCGCACAGTTCGCGCACCTCGTTGAGAACTTACGAGATGTCTTTGGTGAAGATGTCGGGATTACAACCGATATTATGGTCGGGTTCCCCGGTGAAACGGACGTACACTTTGAGGAATCGTGCCGGTTCGTTGAAGACATCGGGTTCAGCCAACTTCATGTGTTCCGCTATTCCCCACGCAAAGGCACACCCGCAGCAACCTATCCGAATCAGGTATCACCGCACGTCGCTGCTGCACGTAGTCAGACGATGATTGCGCTCGGCGAACGCCTCAACACAGCATTTCGACAACGGATGCTTGGGAAACAGAAAGAGGTGCTCATCGAAGCGAGCAGAGAGGGGCAAAATAACCATCTCGCCGGTTTCACCGACAACTATCTTCGGGTCCTCGTGGACGCGCCAGAGAGCGCGATTAATCAGATTCAGCGCGTCACGCTCGGTGCGTTAGAAGGGGACTGCATCGCTGCCGCCTAACCTTAAGACTTCTCCGCTTTTGCCTTTAAATCATAAAGAATATTCACTGCATCCAACGGCGTTACCTGTGAGAGTTCCAATTGTTGGATCTCTTCGACGAGGGGGTGCGTCTTAGGTGTAAAGAGTGCCATCTGCAGTGAATCGCTTTGCATCGTTTTTCGTGAGACGCGGCGGCGGGGTTTCGGCATCGTCGGATGCCCTTTTGCGGATTGTCCGGTCGCGCCATCTGCCTCGACGCTGAGGTTGTGCTGCTCAAGCACCTCGAGTATTTGCTGCGCGCGGGTGATTACGACCTGTGGTAACCCAGCGAGACGTGCGACGTGAATCCCATAACTCTGATCTGCGCCCCCTGGAACAACCTTTCGGAGAAACGTCACCTTCTGTCCATCCTCATGGACAGCAACGTTGTAATTCTTCGCACGTTTATATTTGCTGGCGAGTTCCACTAACTCATGATAGTGTGTCGCAAAAAGCGTTTTCGCACCCATCCGTTTTTCATCTAAGAGGTACTCCGATACTGCCCATGCGATGCTGAGTCCGTCAAACGTGCTGGTGCCGCGACCCACTTCGTCGAAGATGACGAGGCTGTTTCGGGTCGCATTGTTGAGGATATTTGCCGTCTCGTTCATTTCAACGAGGAAGGTACTCTGTCCCATCACAAGGTTGTCCGACGCACCGACCCGTGTGAATATCCGATCCACCAACCCGATTTTTGCGGCAGAAGCAGGCACGAAACACCCAATCTGTGCCATCAAAACGATGAGTGCTGTTTGACGGAGATAGGTGCTTTTACCACTCATATTCGGTCCCGTGATGATATGCAACTGTTCGTCATCGCAGTTAAGTATCGTATCGTTCGGGACAAAACCTTCTTGCGTGAAGAGCTGCTCGACGACAGGATGCCTGCCGTCACGGATAACGATTTCATCTACTGCTGCCACGGTCGGCTTGACGTAGTTGTATCTCGATGCGATATAGGCGAAATTGGCGAGAACATCCGTCATTGCGACCGCCCCCGCAATCTGCTGGATGGCTTCCGTCCATTTGGATACCTCCTCGCGAATCTGGCAGAAGAGATCATACTCCAACGTCTGTATCCGATCTTCTGCGTTCAGCACCTTTGCCTCCTGCTCCTTGAGTTCGGGTGTGATGAACCGTTCAGAGTTCCGAAGCGTCTGTTTGCGGATATAGTCGTCAGGCACCATGTGTAGGTTCGGTTTTGTTACATCAATGTAATAACCGAAGACCTGATTGAATCCAATCTTCAAGGACTGAATACCGCTCCGTTTGCGTTCTTCTTCTTGCATTGCAGCGATCCAGTCCTTTCCTTGCCCTACAATCTGCCGAAGTTCATCAAGTTCCTCATTATAGCCGTCGTTTATGATGCCGCCTTCGCGAATTGTTGCGGGCGGGTCCGGATGAATACCGTGTTCAATCAATTCGACTAACTCCGGAAGCGTATCCAATGCGTCGTTAAGAGACACCAACAGCGCGCTACCGCAATTTTGGAGCTGCACCTTGACATCGGGAATCAGACAGAGAGACTCTTTCAAGGCATGCAGGTCGCGTCCATTTACAGAGCCGAGACTGATACGCGAAATAAGCCGCTCTATGTCAAACATCTGTCTAAGTGCTTCGCGCAATTCCTCTTGCAGGTTAATCTGGGTTTTGAGTTCATCGACTGCCCTGAGGCGTTCTTCAATCTCTTTTTCATCAAGGAGCGGTTGCAAGAGGCATTGACGTATCTTCCTACCCCCCATTGATGTCACCGTTTGATCAAGGACTTCAAGGAGTGTCCCTTTTGTGGAACCGTCGCGAATGGAGGCTGTGAGTTCAAGGTTGCGTTGTGTATCTGCATCCAGCACCATAAAGTCTGAGAGGGTATAGGTCTGGAGAGAGACGATGTGTTCGACTTCCTGTTTCTGTGTTTCGTTGAGATAATAGATGAGCGCGCCTGCCGCAGAGATAGCCGTCGGGAGATGTTCGCATCCGAATCCGTCAAGCGAAATTGTCTGAAAATGTTCAAGGAGTTCCGTGCGGGCAGTGTCGGTTTCAAAACGCCAGTCGGGTAAGTTGTTGAGGGTCACCTTGAGTTCGGTTTTGAGACGGTCAAACATCTCTTCGTCCTCAAACGTATCGGAGAAGAGGCATTCTTTCGGGGAAAAACGGTGAATCTCTGACCAGAGCCGCGAGGGGTCTGTCAGTTCTGTCACGAGAAATTCACCGGTAGAAATATCTGCAATCGCAACGCCATAAGTGCCTCTATTGAGATAGATGGAGACGATATAGTTGTTCACCTTATGCTCAAGCACCTTCGGATCGGTCACGGTGCCGGGTGTAACGATTCGGACGACATCGCGTTTGACGAGGCGGTTCTCATCGCGTGCCACTTTTGCGTCTTCGGTCTGCTCTAAGATGGCGATCTTATGTCCGGCTTTGACGAGTTTATAGAGATAAGAATCGAGTGCGTGGTGTGGGATACCTGCCATCGGGGGCGGTGGGGATTGTTGGTTTTTATGACTTCTTGCTGTCAAGGCGATTTCAAGGACGCGTGCGATGAGTTCTGCGTCCTCAAAGAACGCCTCATAGAAATCGCCGACGCGACAGAGAAGAATCGCGTCTCCGTGTTGTTTTTTTACCTGTTTATAGAGTTCCATCAACGACAGATCTGACTGTCTCGAACGTGCCATAGCGTTTTCCTTGTTGTGATGTGCGTGGTTGTCTGTTATGCGAAAGGTTAATTTTAATACCATAACACATTTTGGGTTTTATGTCAAATGTATTTTGGTTGTTGGCGGTCAGCCGTCAGCGGTCAGGTCGCTACGCTTTCAGCAGTCAGCAAGATGGCAGTCGGCAGTCAATAAAGAGGCTTTGTTGATAGACAAGCGTTCAATTCCCCGAAGCCATTGCCACATGACTTAACTGATTGCTGAGACTAACCCCAGCAGGGCGGCATGTCTATAGAAGACCATGCACCACACCAAGCAAGCCCCCGGGGGATGCCCTAAGCATTCATACCGTTGATTCCGGGGCGGCATGTGTAGAACTTAGCATCCGTTAGAGGCAACCAATTTATTCAACTCCTGCCCGAGGAGCTGTGGGTCCCTGCAGACGAGAAACTCCCATTTTTTCAGTTTGCCCCAATTATTGACAGCAGAGATCCATCGTTTGGCAGCGGCGTGTTTGGCGTGAACCTGATCGGGTTCAAAACCTTTAATCTCCAAAACGAGATGGAGGCCGTTCATGAGCCTGACGATAAAATCGGGTTCGTAGAGATGGGACACGCCGTCGTGTTCATAAGGAATGCCGAGACCAAGATGGTCGTTGCGTACATAACATTGGACAACATCAGACTGCTCAAGTCGAAACTTCGCTGCACGTTCCCACGTGCCGGTATCCAGCACGACCTGATTCACATGACTCCGTAGTGTCTCGGTACACGGGCGCGGTGTGAGAAAGTCAACATCAGCAGACGTACCAATCGGTGCGTAGCGATTCAGGATAGGAAGAAGCGGAACTTCACCTTTCATCTCATCGGGTTGAATTGCTGTCATGAGGCGTTCCACGATACGTGTAACATATTTTTCCTGACCGAGCTCACACGGATCACAATCACGGAAATCTACCTTTGTTCTGATGTAGGCATCAACGAATCCAAAGACTTGAGGGAATAGTCGGTGTCGAGAGAGCAATCGGAGTTTCGGATTGCTGTCTGGGTCTGGTGCAGTTTGGCTATCGCCGACCAACTTATGAACAATCCGATGAGCAATTCCGAATTTGATGGCTTGGAGGTGTGTGGTCTGGTAATATTCCTCACGGTCTTGGAGTTCTACCGCGCCTGGACCTGATGCGGAAGGTGTCCCGGTTTCATACCCGACAGCGGGTTTGACGTAGAGTGCTGTGGGGTTAATTTCAGGTTGAATCCTCAGTGGTTCTGTGGATTCAATATCTGCCTTAATTTCGTTTTTCTGAAGTGCGAAAGCGTACCCCTCGACAACCGGAAATCGGATCTCAAAATGTTCACGTTCTGGTAAGGCGCGGACGTGATTTTTCGGCTTGTCATCGGGAACACGGGCGTTTGTGGCTCTGCCTCTGAAGGGAATCACCGAAAACGGGATACCGTAGACATCAACGTATTCCTCGGTGAGTAACCCTGTCTCTGGATCGGGTGTGTAATTCATGCGGCGCAACCCACGTCCGACGACCTGTTCACACAGCAGTTGACTTGTAAAGGCGCGCAGTCCCAAAATATGCGTAACGTTGTTCGCGTCCCATCCCTCGTTGAGCATTGCGACAGAAACAACACATCGGATCTGTTCCCCGGGCTGTCCGCGCTTCCCGATTGTCGCGACAATCTGCCGTAAGTCTTCAGCAGCTTGGCTTCGGTTTCTATTCGGATTTTCGCTCTCTGCTTCTGCGAGCATTTTGCTATCAATACGGAAGGTGCGTGTAACACCTTCACTATTTCCGAGCAATTCGGGAAAGACTGCCCCCTGTTCGTAAACCGTCTTTGTCTCCTTCTTCTTTCGTCTCTGTCCACTGCTACCATTTTCATGGACAACTTCAACCGTCCGCTCCCCGGAAATCCTTTGGTAAAAATACTCTGCAATATTGGTATCCGCACAGACGATGATTAAGACTGGAGGCGTTTTCTCCTGGGCATCCGATGCTGCTTGGATGTATTCAAACCGCTCTTTCCACTGACTCGCAAGCGTAAGAAGGGCAGGTTCCGCCTCGCGATAGACAGCATCCGGTTTCGGTTTTTTCTTTCTACCCGGGGAGGTATCAGCGGCTGAGAGATCATCGTTAATCGTCCGCCACAATCGGAAGAATTTCGGTTCGGGTCTACCCGTGGTATCACTGACAGGCAG